>NZ_JAKQYH010000062.1:0-771 GCF_022343545.1 Streptomyces arenae | reverse complement strand
TGCCCGTGGTCCGGTGGCGCTCCATGGTGCCCGCCAACAACCACAGCGAACTGGGCGGTGGCCCGCCCCGGCCAGCCACACCGCTCCTCCAGCCACTCCTGCAACAGCAACTGGCCGGCCAGACCATGCGGCGCCATCCGCCGGTCCCGCCCCATCTCGGCCCGGTACGGCATCTCCAGACCCGCGACGCGCATCCGGTCGGCCAGCTCATCCACCTGGCACGCGAACGCCGGAGTGGCCTTCCCTATGTCATGCACGCCCGCCAGCCATGTCACCAGTCGTCGCGCGTCCTCCTCGCCGCCTGGAAGGACCGCAGATACAAGAGCGCGTACGTTCACTGGCAGCCAGAAGTCCCACAGCAGCCCGGCCACGGCCGCACTGTCTTCCATGTGCCGCCACAGCGGCAGCCAGCCGTCGCTGTCACGATCATGCTTCGCCCACACCAGCCGAGCTGGGCCGCTCAACCGAACGCGCAGCCCGATCTGCTCTCCCCCTCACGTGCCATGCCAGATGACTACACGCAAAACCCATAGTCGGGCCGCTTTTCCAGGGAAACCGGCTCGATCAACCTCAAGTCCCCCAGCCGTGATCCATAAGTGTCTAGACTGCGCTGTCAACTCAATCCGGTCGATCGAACTGAGAGGTTTGGGCACTATGCCGGATTCCGTGGAAGTGTTGAAAAACCCGTCCACCGCCCAGCAAAGTCCCAGGTCACGTAGCCTGCTCCCCGCGCACGCGGGGATGGTCCCGAATTGACCGACAGGGAGGCGA
>NZ_JAKQYH010000032.1:0-699 GCF_022343545.1 Streptomyces arenae | reverse complement strand
CGCTCCCGACGCTGGCCCCGGACCCCCCGACCTGGGGGCAGCGCCTGATCCCCAAGGGCGTCCGGTCCGCGATGGCTGACCTGGGGCTCTGGCAGGAGCCGCGCCCCTTGAAGCCCTCGTACCACCTGGCCCAGGTGATCGAAGTCCTGACCCGCTACGGCTGGGGCCAGTCCTTCGACTTCTCTCCCACCGGCCGTATGTGCATCAGGGGTGCCCAGACCTTTCTGGAATCCACCGGGCATGTGACCGCGATCGACCGGGGGAAGGCCGTGAATTATCTCCAGACCCAACTGGCCCGCCAGGGTGTGGAGATGGAGTTTTGGGCGTGGAACGACCTTTCCGGCAACACTTTCCAAGGCGTGGAGGCCATGATCTCTGCGGCCTCCGGCCTGGCGCGTAAGAACGGAGAATAAAATGACACCGGATGAAGAGAGCGCATTCGAAGGAATTCAGGCCGGAATGGTGGCTGGAATGGCCTTCGGGAACGACGCTCCCGACGTTTCCCCGTACGCCGATGAAAGCCCGTACGGAACGCCGGTCGTGAAGTCCGAGAAGGCTGGTCTGACCCGTCGGGGGAAGGTCGCCGTCGCGGTCGCCCGACGTTTCCCCGTACGCCGATGAAAGCCCGTACGGAACGCCGGTCGTGAAGTCCGAGAAGGCTGGTCTGACCCGTCGGGGGAAGGTCGCCGTCGCGGTCGC
>NZ_JAKQYH010000079.1:0-712 GCF_022343545.1 Streptomyces arenae | reverse complement strand
GCCCTTCTTCATCTCCCGCTGCGCGGCGGCGATGGCTGCGGGCACGCCCTGGTTCTGGGAGAGGGCGAAGTCGTACGCGGCGATCGCCGCGGCGGCCGACGAGTCGGCGATCGTGTTGTAGGTGTCGAAGAGGGCCTGGCCGTTGGCGGTGACGGTGCTGATCGTGCCGTTCTGGCCGATGAGTGCCTGGCCGTAGCCCTTGGACTTGTCGATGCCGTTCGCCATGGCCTCGGTGGCGCGGGTGACGGCTTCGTTCACGCGGGCCTGCGCGGCCTGGAGGGACACCGACCCGCCGGACAGCAGGTCGAGGGCTTCGCGTAGGGCGCGGGTACGGGAGTCGGCGTCGGCGGTCTTGTCGGCGAGCTGGCCGACGGACCGCTTGAGCAGGTCGTAGGCGGTGGTGTTCTTCCCGGCCTTGGCGACGCCCTGGGCGAAGGCCTCGGCGTCGTCCTTTGCTTTGCGGAAGTCGCCGGCGAGGCCGCCGATGCCGACCCGCAGGTCGTCGGCGGCGCGCCCGGCGACGGTGAAGCCCTCGGCGCCGACGCCGGTCTCGGCGTCCAGGTTCCACGTCTTCTGGGCCGCGGCGGCCGCGGCGAGGCGGTCTTGGAGGTCGTCGAGGGAGGAGCCCTGGTTGGTGTAGGCGTCGACGAGCTCGGACATGGGGATCCGAGCGCGCTTGGCGACGTCGACGAGGCGCTGCTGGCCGTCGAGC
>NZ_JAKQYH010000083.1:0-862 GCF_022343545.1 Streptomyces arenae | reverse complement strand
GTCATTTCACTTGGTCAGTCGGCGGTGACATATGAGGGTCGCGGCGATGGCTGTGAAGGCGAGGAAGTGTTCCGGCTTGCGCTCGTAGCGGCGGTGCAGACGGCGGCAGCCGGACAGCCAGGACACGGTCCGCTCCACCACCCAGCGGTGCCGGCCCAGCCGCCGGGACGACTCGATGCCCTTGCGGGCAAGGCGGTGCCGGATGCCGCGGGAAGCGAGCCATCGCCGCAGGTGGTGGTAGTCGTATCCCTTGTCGCCGTGCAGCTTGGCGGGCCGACGGCGCCTTGGGCCGCGACGTGAGCGAATGGGTGGGATGCCGCGGACCAGCGGGATCAGTGCCTGGCTGTCGTGGAGGTTGGCGGCGGAGATGCCGATCGACAGGGGCAGGCCCTGGCGATCGACGATCAGGTGGATTTTCGATCCGTTCTTGCCGCGGTCGGTCGGATTCGGTCCCGTCAGCTGCCCCCTTTGACGGCACGAACGCTGACAGAGTCGATCGCGCACCGCGACCAGTCCAGGTCGCCGCGGGCACCGAGTTCATCCAGGACCAGGCGGTGAAGCTTGGCCCACACCCGGGCCTCCGTCCACTCGGTGAACCGGCGGAAGGCCGTCACCCCCGACAGCCCGAAGCCTGGCGGCAGTTGGTTCCAGGTGCAGCCTGAGGTGGCCACGAAGATGATGGCAGCCAGCACCTCGCGGTCCCCTCGCCGCCGGTGCCCTCCACCCTGCGGGCGGACCGGAGCCGGCGGCACCACCCGCTGGAACAACGTCCACAGCTCTTCCGGCGCCATCCGCTCGACAAGCGCAGCAGCCATCACCCTAGACTGCCGCAAGATCACGCCAACTGAAATAGCGTCTGTCT
>NZ_JAKQYH010000006.1:0-265595 GCF_022343545.1 Streptomyces arenae | reverse complement strand
GCCGGGCGGCTCGGCGGGGGCACCGGCGGCTTGCGGGCCGGGCGGCTCGGCGGGGGCACCGGCGGCTTGCGCGGACGGGCCGGCGGGTGGCGGGCGCCGTCGCGGTGGCCGCGCTGGTCGCCGCCCGGCTGACGGCGGGTCCGGCCGCGCCGGCCGCGGCGACGGCTCCGCCGCCCACCCCGGTGGCCGTCACCTCGTCCACTGCCCCGCCGAGCCCCAGCCCGAGCAGCAGTCCCAGTCCCGGCAAGTCCCCTTCACCGTCGGCGAAGGCGTCGGTGAAGCCGAGCCCCACGAAGCAGTCCGCGGCGCCCGTGCAGGTCGCGTCCGGTGCGAAGAAGGGTGTCGGGGTGTGGACGTTCAACGGGGTGAGTCAGGCGCTCGCCGCGAGCGGGGCGAGCTGGTACTACACGTGGAACACCCAGCACCAGGGCGTGACGACACCGGGGTCGGCGTCGTTCGTGCCGATGATCTGGGGCGCCGCGTCCGTCACCGACGCGGCGCTGGCGCAGGCCCGAGCCGCCGGGCCGTACCTGCTGGCCTTCAACGAACCCGACTTCGCGCAGCAGTCGAACATGTCGGTCGACCAGGCGCTCCAGCTGTGGCCGAAGCTGATGGCGGCCGGGAAGATCCTGGGCAGTCCCGCGGTCGCGACGGGCGCGGCGACGCCCGGCGGCTGGCTGGACCGGTTCATGGCCGGGGCGTCGGAGAAGGGGTACCGGGTCGACTTCGTCACGCTGCACTGGTACGGCGGTGACTTCCGCACCCCGCAGGCGGTCGAGCAGCTGAAGTCGTACCTGACGTCGGTGTACGTGCGCTACCACAAGCCGATCTGGCTGACCGAGTACGCGCTGATCGACTTCTCGCAGGGGACGCGGTTCCCGTCCGCCGCTCAGCAGGCGGCGTTCGTCACGGCGTCCACGAAGATGCTGGACAGCCTGCCCTACGTGCACCGATACGCGTGGTTCGGGCTGGGCGCGGACCCGTCGAAGCCGAGCAGCGGGCTGTTCACGGACGGTACGACGGCCACGGCGGCGGGCCGGGCCTTCCAGGCGGCGCGCTGAGCCGAGGGGGCCGGTGCGGCGGCGCTGCCGGCACCGGCCCCCTCGGGCTATGGGCTGACGCCCCAGGTGACGCGGTAGCCGCACTCCCCGGAGCAGGTGAAGACGCTGGTCGCGTCGTCGTTGACGTACGAGTAGGCGTTGGGGTCGGCCGCCTTGAAGACCGCGGCGGAGTTCACCGGCCAGGAGGAGGGTACGCACTGGGGGCGGGCGGCGTAGGCGCCGGTGCAGCAGGTCTGGTCGGTGTTGAACACCAGGCAGGCGCTCAGGCAGGCGACGACTTGGCCGCCCCGGACGCGTCGCAGTTTCTTCGGGCAGGTCGCGATGGTGTCCTTGACGCAGCCGGCGGAGGTGCAGCCGCGGGCGTCGACCTTGTCCTTGGACGTGCCGCCGTAACTGTTGATCCACATCGGCAGGTTGTAGCCCTCGACCTGGCTGACGTCGTAGAAGTCCATGCCGTTCCAGGCGTTCAGGTTGAACTCGGCGAGGGTGGAGGGGAACTCGCCCCAGGTCGAGCCGCACTGGAAGTGGCCGCAGCCGCCGCTGAGGCAGGTGCCGTCGCCGTGGGCGTCGAAGGAGCAGCCGGTGCGGGCCCAGAGCCGGACGTCCCAGTGGTCGGGGATGGCGAAACTGAGGCTCTGTCCGGGGCGCAGCACCCAGCCCGTCGCCTCGACGGGGTGATGGGGGTCGGCGGCGATGGCGGGCCAGATGGTCTCGTGGAGGCGGTTGACCAGGGTGATGGTGCGTTTGCCGACGGGGCCGGTGGCGGGTGCCGGCTGTTTCGCGGTGCGCGAGGGGGTGGCCTTGGTGGGGGCCGAGGTGCGGGGTTTCGTGTGCGGGGGCGCCGAGCGGGACGGCGACGGTTTCGGGGAGGGGCTGGTGAGGGGAGTGGTGGCCGTCGTGCGGGGAGTGGCGGCGGTGGTGTGGGGGGTGGCGGCGGTGGTGCGGTGCTGCGATGCCGGGCCCGACTGCATACGGGCCAGGACCACGCCGGTCACCAGGGCGAGGCAGGTGAAGACCACGGCGGCGGTGGCGGCGAGGCCGGAGTAGCGGGTGCGGTGGCGGGTGCGCTGGCGGCGGTGGTGCATGTCACGGGGCTCCTGTCCGTTCCCACGGGGGTGGGCTGTCGTGGGGGAGACCCGGGCGGGTGCGGCGGGATAACGGAAACGGGGGGTGTGGCGGTTGTGCCATGGCTGCCGGCCGGTGGGGGCTGGTCGCGCAGTTCCCCGCGCCCCTGACGGGGCGCTTCCCCCCGGGGGAATAGGTGGCGGTGGGGTCTGGTTCTGTGGGTATAGTTGAATCGTAAACAACCTGGAGGGTGAGCGAGCATGCAGTTCGGGATCTTCACGGTCGGCGACGTCACGCCGGACCCCACCACGGGGCGCACTCCGACCGAGCGGGAGCGCATCAAGGCGATGGTCGCGATCGCGCTGAAGGCCGAGGAGGTCGGGCTCGACGTCTTCGCGACCGGTGAGCACCACAACCCGCCGTTCGTGCCGTCGTCCCCGACGACCATGCTCGGCTACATCGCCGCGCGGACGGAGAAGCTGGTCCTCTCCACCTCCACCACCCTCATCACCACGAACGACCCGGTGAAGATCGCCGAGGACTTCGCGATGCTCCAGCACCTGGCCGACGGCCGGGTGGACCTGATGATGGGCCGCGGCAACACCGGTCCGGTCTACCCCTGGTTCGGGCAGGACATCCGGCAGGGCATCAACCTCGCCATCGAGAACTACGCCCTGCTGCGCCGGCTGTGGCGCGAGGACGTGGTGGACTGGGAGGGCAAGTTCCGCAGCCCGCTGCAGGGCTTCACCTCCACCCCGCGCCCGCTGGACGGCGTCGCGCCGTTCGTCTGGCACGGCTCCATCCGCTCGCCCGAGATAGCCGAGCAGGCCGCCTACTACGGCGACGGCTTCTTCCACAACAACATCTTCTGGCCCGCCGACCACACCAAGCGCATGGTCGAGCTGTACCGGGCCCGGTACGCCCACTACGGGCACGGCACGCCGGAGCAGGCGATCGTCGGCCTCGGCGGCCAGGTGTTCATGCGGAAGAACTCGCAGGACGCGATACGCGAGTTCCGGCCGTACTTCGACAACGCGCCGGTCTACGGCCACGGGCCCTCCCTGGAGGACTTCACCGACCAGACCCCGCTGACCGTCGGCACGCCCGAGCAGGTCATCGAGAAGACGCTGGCGTTCCGCGAGTACGCCGGTGACTACCAGCGCCAGCTGTTCCTCGTCGACCACGCGGGGCTGCCGCTGAAGACGGTCCTGGAGCAGCTCGACATGCTGGGCGAGGAGGTCGTGCCGGTGCTGCGCGAGGAGTTCGCGAAGGGCCGCCCGGCGGACGTCCCCGAGGCGCCCACCCACGCCTCGCTGGTCGCGGCGGCCGCCGCCACCGCGGAGAAGGAGGAGGTCCAGGCATGAAGCTCGTCGTCGTCTCGGCGGGGCTGAGCGTGCCGTCGTCCACCCGGCTGCTGGCCGACCGGCTGGCCGCCGCGGTGGGCCGCACCCCGGCCGGTGCCGGGGTGGAGGTGGAGGTCGTGGAACTGCGCGACCTCGCGGTGGAGATCGCGCACAACTTCACCAACGGGTTCCCGGGGCGGAAGCTGGCCGCCGCCCTGGACGCGGTGACGCGGGCCGACGGCGTGATCGCCGTGACCCCGGTGTTCACCGCGTCGTACAGCGGGCTGTTCAAGTCGTTCTTCGACGTGCTCGACAAGGAGGCGCTGGTCGGGAAGCCGGTGCTGATCGCGGCGACCGGGGGCACGGCCCGGCACTCGCTGGTCCTTGAGCACGCGCTGCGGCCGCTGTTCGCCTACCTGCGGGCCGTGGTCGTACCGACGGGCGTGTACGCGGCGTCGGAGGACTGGGGCGCGCAGGGCCTGGAGGACCGCGTCGAGCGGGCGGCGGGGGAGCTGGCGGCGCTGATGTCGGGCCTGTCGGGGACCAAGCCCCGGAAGTCCGACGGCGACGACCTCCAGGTGATCCCGTTCGCTGAACAGCTGGCGCGGCTGAGCGCCCCGTAAGGGGCGCGGGGAACGGCGCGCTCGACCCCCACCGGGGCGGCAGCCGAACTACGACCGGACTTCGGGCCCAGCCCCCACCGGGCGGCAGCCGAACCACGACCGGACCACACGTCCAGCCCCCACCGGCCGGCAGCCGAGATGCGACCGGACCGCGTGCCCGGCCTCCCCACTCGGCGGCAGCCGGAGTCCGGCGCGCCCGGTTGCCTCTGTGACGGTGAGAGGCAGGTAAAAAGGGTGATCGTAGGCCCGCTCACCCCGGCCGAACCCCCGGCGCCTTGGCAGACTGGGCACGTGCCCCAGACTGTGCTGCTCGCCGAAGACGACCGCGCCATCCGCCACGCCCTGGAGCGTGCCCTCAGCCTGGAGGGTTACGAGGTGACCGCGGTCGCGGACGGCGTGGAAGCCTTGGCGCACGCCCATCGCACCCACCCCGACGTCCTCGTCCTCGACGTGATGATGCCCGGCATCGACGGCCTCCAGGTCTGCCGGGTGCTGCGCGCCGAGGGCGACCGCACCCCGATCCTCATGCTCACCGCGCTGGTCGAGACCGCCGACCGGATCGCCGGCCTGGACGCCGGCGCCGACGACTACGTGGTCAAGCCCTTCGACGTCGAGGAGGTCTTCGCCCGGCTGCGCGCACTGCTGCGCCGCACCTCCCCGGTCCCGGCCGGTGGCGGCGGCACCGGTGGCGGCGCCACGGTCGGCGCCGACCCGGGCCGCGAGCCGCAGATCTCCGACCGGCAGGTGGAGGCGGCCGGCCTGCGGATGGACCTCCAGGCCCGCCGGGCCTGGCGCGGCCGGCGCGAGCTGGAGCTGACCCGCACCGAGTTCGAACTCCTCGAACTGCTCGCGCGCAACGCGGGGATCGTCCTCGACCACTCCACGATCTACGACCGAATCTGGGGCTACGACTTCGGCCCCGGTTCCAAGAACCTCGCCGTCTACGTCGGCTACCTGCGCCGCAAGCTGGACGAGCCCGGTGCCCCGCAGCTGATCCACACCGTGCGGGGCGTGGGTTACGTGCTGCGGGAGGACTGAGTGGGCCGCCTCGGGCGGCCGGAGCGGATCGGACGGGCGCTGGCGCGGCGTCGGCCCAAGCTCGTCTCCCTGCGCACCACCTTCGTCGTCTCCTTCGCGGCGGTCACCGCGGCCGTCACGATCGTCGTCGGCATCCTGTCGTACAACGCTGCCGCCCGGCTGGTCCGCGTCGACCAGCAGTCGGTGTTCACCCAGGTCGTCTCCGACGTGCAGGACGAGGTCAAGCAGCACCGGATGATGCCGGACGACTTCTCCTCCTCCCGGCCGGGGCACGACCTGGTCCGGCCGGCGCGCACCGACGTCCAGGTGCTCGGCACGCGGGGCGAGATCGTCGACCACGGCAGCCCGGTGCTGCCGGTGACCCCCGCGGACCGGGCGGCCGCCACCGCCAGGGCCGCCGGGAAGACGGTCGAGCACAAGGACGTCCGGGTCGGCGAGGACCTGTTCCGGATCGCCACCGTGGCCCTCGGCGACGGACGGGGCGCCGTGCAGGTGGCGCAGGAGTTCAGCGACACCGAGGACCTGCTGCGGGCCCTCCAGCAGCGCACCCTGGCGCTGATGGCGGCGGTCGTGGTGGCCGCCGGGCTGTTCGGCTGGTGGCTGGCCCGCCGGATCACCCGCCGTCTGGTGATCCTCACCTCGGCCGCGGAGGACGTGGCCCGCACCCGGCAGCTCGGCATCCAGGTGCCGGTGACCGGACTGGACGAGGTGGGCCGCCTCGGCCGCGCCTTCGACCGGATGCTGGGCCGCCTCGCCCAGTCGGAGGAGGACCAGCGGCGGCTGGTCCAGGACGCCGGGCACGAGCTCCGTACGCCCCTCACCTCCCTGCGTACGAACATCTCGCTGCTCCGCCGTATCGACGAACTCCCGCCCGCCACCCGTGACGAACTCGTCGCCGACCTCGGGCAGGAGGCACGCGAGCTGACCGACCTGGTCAACGAACTGGTCGACCTCGCGGCCGGGCAGTCGGACAACGAGCCGCCGCAGCACGTGGACCTCGCCGACATCGCGGAGGACGTCGCGGGGCTGGCCCGCCGCCGTACCGGCCGCGAGATCCGGGTCCGCTTCAGCGGCGACACCACCACCGACGGCCGCCCCGGCATGCTGCAACGCGCCCTGTCCAACCTGGTGGAGAACGCGGCCAAGTTCGACCGGGGCGGCAAGGAGCCCATCGAGATCAACGTCACCGGCCCCGCCCGGCCCGGCGCGGTCCGCGTGGAGGTCCTGGACCGCGGTCCCGGCATCGCGGCGGGCGACCTGATCCGCATCTTCGACCGCTTCTACCGCGCCGCGGACGCCCGCTCGCTCCCCGGTTCGGGCCTCGGCCTCTCCATCGTCCGCGAGGTCGCCATGGCCCACGGCGGCGCCCCCTTCGCCTTCCGCCGCGAGGGCGGCGGCGCGGTGATCGGCTTCACGGTGGGCGGGGGGATCGCGGGGGGCGGCACGACCCGGCCGACCCGGCCGTGAACCGGACGCCCCCCGGGCCTGTCATGAGCCCCAGGGGACCGTGAGGAAGCCCTCCGCTCGGGCGCTTGCCAGGCCGATTCTCGGGATGTCGCTGCTGCGGGCGAAGAGGAGGTAGCGGGGTTCCCAGATCGGGCGGTACTTCGCGTTCGCGCGGTACAGGGACTCGATCTGCCACCAGCGGGAGAAGAACGTGAGGGTGGCGTGCCACAGGCGCAGGACCGGGCCGGCGCCCAGGCGGGAGCCGCGTTCGAAGACCGAGCGGAACATCGCGAAGTTCAGGGAGACCCGGTCGACCTTCAACTCGGCCGCGCGGAGCAGGAGCTCCACCACCATGAACTCCATCAGGCCGTTCTCGGAGCCGCGGTCGCGGCGCATCAGGTCCAGGGAGAGGCCGTGCTCGCCCCAGGGGACGAAGCTGAGGAGGGCGCGGGGGGTGCCGTCCGCGTCCCGGCACTCCAGCATCACGCAGCGGCCGTCCGCCGGGTCGCCCAGGCGGCCGAGGGCCATGGAGAAGCCGCGTTCGGTGGCGCCGTCGCGCCAGTGGTCGGCCCGGTCGATGAGCAGCGCGAGCTCGTCCGCGGGGATGTCCTCGTGGCGGCGGATGCGGACCGTGTAGCCGGCCCGGCGGACCCGGTTGTGGGCCTGGCGGACCACCCGCATCGCCCGGCCCTCGAGGGTGAAGTCGGCGATGTCGACGATCGCCTCGTCGCCCAGTTCCAGGGCGTCCAGGCCATGGCGGGCGTAGACCGTGCCCGCCTCCTCGCTCGCGCCCATGACGGCGGGCGTCCACGCGTGCCGGCGGGCCTCCGTCAGCCAGGCGTCGATCGCGCCGGGCCAGGCCTCCGGGTCGCCGATGGGATCGCCGGAGGCGAGGCTGACGCCCCCGACGACGCGGTAGGTGACCGCCGCCTTGCCGGTCGGGGAGAAGATCGCCGCCTTGTCCCGGCGCAGCGCGAAGTAGCCGAGGGAGTCCCGGGCGCCCTGCTTGTCCAGCAGGGCGCGCAGCCGGTCCTCGTCCTCCGCGCTGAGCAGCCGGCGGCCGCGCGGTGAGCGGAAACCCGCGTACAGGACCAGGCAGAAGGCGGCCGCGAGCAGGATGTTGATGATGATGTCGGTCCAGCGGGGGGCGTGGACCGCGGTCACGTGGTCGGCGAGCGGGCCGACGCTGACGCCCCGCAGCAGCGTGTACGCGATCTCGTCGGGGAGGGTGGCGCCGGGGAGCTTGTTCGTCGCGTGCACGAGGAGGGTGCCGAGGCCGCCCGTGACGAGCACCCCGCCCGCGCCCACCGCCAGCGCGGTCTTCGGGTTCGACGGGTCGCCGACCGCGTTGAACTCCCGGCGGCTGACCAGCAGCGCGGCCACGAAGAGGCCGGTGACGGCGGCGGATACCCAGTTGAAGACGTGGGCGCGGTACTCGTGCTGGGTGAGCGCGAGGACGTAGAGGGCGAAGAGGGGGGTGGACAGGACCAGGTTGACCACCCAGGCCGCCCGCTTGCGGCGGCGCATCACCAGCACGAAGAAGATGGCGAGCGCCGCCGAGACCAGGCCCGCGGTGGCCAGGTACGGTGTGAAGAACTGGCCGGAGTGGTGCGCGTGCTGCTGGTGCAGGTGCAGGGTGATACGGCCGTTGTTGTGCTCGTCGACCTCCTGGCGGAACGGCAGCGACAGCACCGCCGCTATGTTCAGTACGGCGATCACGCGCAGGTACCAGACCGTGAAGTCGGCGGCCCGCCTGCGCAGCGCACCCCCGGATCCTGTCTCTGGGGTACGGCGGGCGTCGGACGCGCGCGAGGGCATCAGTGCCGACAGCTGTGGAGGCATGGGTGACCGGTCGCCTTGGGGACGGGGAACGGGATGACGGAGGGCTGACCCTACAGTCTGTAGGTTAGCTGTGGGAGACGGGGGAACCGCCTGCCACGGTAGGGAAAACGGTGTGAAACGGCGAGGGGTCCCTTACCGGTGCTCCCCGGGGTCACCGGTGCTCCCGTTCGGCCCGCCGCCGGGCGGCCAGCACCCAGGCCAGGTTGCCGATCGCCGCCCCGGCCGCCACCGCCGCCACGATCACCCCGCCGGTCGCCAGCCCGTCGCTGAACAGGTGCGGGCGCCGGTCGAGACTGTGCAGGCCGAAGCCCGACAGCTCGTACACGCCCACCGCGGCGATCAGCAGGCTCGCGACCAGCACCGTCACCGTGGGGGCGAGTGCGCGCCGTGCCTCCTGCGTGTCCGAGCCGTGCATGAGTACCCCCGATGAGCTGACGGGCCGCCGTGACCGATGGGGAACCTACAATACGTAGGGTCCGCGCCGTCTCGGGACGTGCGTATCCGTACCAGCCCGGACATCGGGGACATCGCCCCTGCCGCCCGGCCGGTGTCCCCCGGCGCCGGCGTGCCCCGCACGGGTGACACCCCGGGGTACGGCGGGGTGACGCTCCGAGTGCACGGGGTGACGACGGTACGGGTGGACCGGCCGGCGCCGGGGCTCAGCCGAAGCGGCCCGCCACGTAGTCCGCCGTCCGCTGGTCCTGGGGGGAGCCGAAGACCGCGTCCGTGGCGCCGTGTTCCACGATGCCGCCCGGGGTGCCCTGCTCGGCCAGGAAGAACGCGCACTGCTGGGAGACGCGGGCGGCCTGCTGCATGTTGTGGGTGACGATCACGATCGTCACCTGGCCCGCCAGGTCCTGGATGGTCTCCTCCACGCGCCGGGTGGAGGTGGGGTCGAGGGCCGAGCACGGTTCGTCCATCAGCAGCACCCGGGGGCGGACCGCGAGGGCCCGCGCGATGCACAGGCGCTGCTGCTGGCCGCCGGACAGGGCACCGCCGGGCTGGCGGAGCCGGTCGCGGACCTCCTTCCACAGGCCCGCGCGGGTCAGGGACTCCTCGACCAGCACGTCCTTCTCCCGGCGGTTCGCCTTGGTGCCGGTCAGCCGCAGACCCGCCACCACGTTGTCGTAGATCGACATCGCCGGGAACGGGTTCGGCTTCTGGAAGACCATGCCGATCCTGCGGCGCGCGTCGGTCAGCCGCCAGGAGGCGTCGTAGATGTCCTCGCCCTCGAAGAGCACCTCGCCGCCGAACTGCGCCGAGGGGATCAGCTCGTGCATCCGGTTCAGGGTGCGCAGGAACGTCGACTTGCCGCAGCCGGACGGCCCGATCAGGGCGGTCACCTCGCCCGCGGGCATGGTCAGCGAGACCTGGCTGAGCACCTGGTGCGAGCCGAACCAGGCGGAGACGGCCCGGGCTTCGAGGGCGGCGGGGGCGGGGCCCTCCACCACGGCGGGCAGCACGGCGGTGTCGGTCATCTCAACTGTCTCGACTGTCTCGGTCATCTCAAGTCCCTCGGTCACAGCAGATTCGGCAGCAGTTCGGTGGTGCGCGTCGCGACCTGGAGGCCGAGCACCGCGACGACCGGGGCGAAGACGATCCACGTCTGGTGGCGGCCCCAGCGGTGCCAGGTCCAGACGGCGGCGACCGCGGCGAGCAGCAGCGCCTGGAGCCACATCACCAGCGGCCACGGCACCCCGGAGGGGCGGGCCAGCGGCTCCTCGGAGCTCGGCAGGGTGCCGGCCCGGATCACGGGCGACGGGGTCTGGAACGGCGCGGAGACCAGGTCGGCGTCGACGCGCAGGACGCCCGAGGGCATGAACTTCGGGCCGGTCGCCGTGATGAGGACGATCCGGCTCCTGCCGGAGGCGAGCGCCGCCGGCGCCGGGTCCCCGGCCCGCCGTACGTCGACGACCTGGAACTTCGCCTTGCCCTGGCCGGTGGTGACGGTGAACGTGTCACCGGTGGCGAGCCGCGACAGGCCGCCGAACGGGCCGCCGTACGCGGCCGCCCGGCCCATCACCACGCTGGTGCCGGCCTGGCCGGGCATCGGGGTGTCCCGGCGGTGCCCGGGACCGTCCGTCATGACGGAGGAGTCGGTGCCCTCCAGGACGACCTGGCTCAGGCCCAGCTCCGGTATCTCGACGAGCGCGACCGGGGTGCCCGGTGCCAGCAGCCTGCCGTCCTGCCCGGTCTGCGCCACCGGCGCGGTGCCGAGGGCGAGTTGCTCGCGCAGCTGGTCGAAGCCGGCGTGCTGGGCCGAGTGTTCCTGGGCGCCGCTGACCACCAGCAGCTGAACGGTGATGCCGAGCAGCAGGGCGGCGAGGCTGAGCAGTCCGCCGCGCGAGAGGTGGCGGACGAAGGTGAGACTGCCGACGGGCCTGCGCGGCACGGCCGGAGCCAGAGCTTTCGGTGTCGGTACGGCGACCGTCACGGCGGCCCGCCTCCTTCAGAGGTGCGTGCGGGGCCGCCGGGAGCCGTACGAGGCTCCCGGCGGGCCCGTCAACCGGTCAGGTGGACTTGATGGTGACGTTGGCGCCGGACTTCGCGCTCACGGTCGAGGAGCCGACGTAGAACGCGTGCACGATGTGCTTGCCCTTGGCCAGCTTCGGCAGCGTGATGGTCACCTGGGTGCCGCTCAGGGTGCCGGTGGCCAGCACCTTGGAGCCCTCGTAGATCCGGACGGTGCCGGTCGGGGTGGTGCCGGTGGCGGTGACCTTGACGGTGACCTTGCCCTTGGCGGTGTGGCTCACCGAGCTGGGCGCCGAGATGCCGACGAGCGGCACGGCCTTGGTGATCTTCAGGGAGACGGTGGTGGACGACGCGTTCAGCTTGGAGGTGCCCGCGTAGGACACCGACAGGGAGTGCGTGGCGACCTTGAGGTGGTTCGACAGGCTGACGGTGACCTTGCCGGACGCGTCCAGGGTGCCGGTGCCGAGGACCGTGGTGCCGTCCTTGACGGTGACCTTGCCGGTCGGCTTGACACCGTGCGAGCCGGTGACGGTGACGGCGACCTTGGGGGTCTTGCCGTAGGCGGTGGTGGCGGTGGTGGCCTTGGTGGTGCTGGCGTACTTGACCGCACCCTTCCAGGTGGCGTCCGCGCCGGCGCCGACGATGTTGTAACCGGTGACCGTGGCGGTGTAGGTGCCGTTGGCGAGACCCGTGAAGGAGTACGACGTGGTGGTGGCCGTGACGTCCTTGGTGGCGACGACCCCGCCGTCCGCGTCGGTCAGCGTCACCCGGTAGTCGGACAGCGGCAGCGGGGTGGCGGCGGGGGCGGTCCAGGACAGCTTCAGGCTCGCGTCGCCCACGGTGGCCTTCAGGGCGGGCGCGGCCGGCAGCGTGACGGCGGAGGAGGCGCCCTCCAGGCCGCCCTGCTGGGCGTGCTTGGCCTGAAGGTTGACGGAGCCGTTGTACGGCTCGTTGACGAAGCCGAACGCGGAGATGACCTTCTCGGCGCTGTCCGACGCCAGCTCGGCGGTGTGGCTGCCGCTGGTGACGAAGATGTCGTACAGGTCCTTGTCGAAGAAGACGCTGGTCGGGTCGATGGCCCGGCTCGGCACGACGTTGTACACGTCCCGGCCGAACGTCGAGTTCTCGTAGTACGCCTGGACCGGGGCCAGCTTGCCGTTCACCGTGGTGACCGGGCTGGTGGCACCCGTGTCGTTGGGCAGGGTGATGGAGGCCAGGTGACCGCCGGCGGCGGCCGCGGCCTTGCTGTAGTCGGGGGAGACGCCGTTGTTCTGGGCGATCCAGGAGCCCACGGAGAACGGGACGAGCGCGCCGTCCTCGGTGAGCGCCGCGTTGGCCTGGTTCTCCTGGACGACCTGGACGTTCGCCCCGAGCGGCGTGGTGGACATGCCGATCGCCGCGAGGAAGAACTTGCGGGTGCCCGAGCCGTCCTGCGGGATCTTCGGGTGCAGGGTCTGGCCGTTCAGCTCGGTGAGCGAGCCGGAGTAGATCTCGAACAGCTGCTGCTTGGTCAGCGTGTCCAGGGCCGAGCCCTTGACCGCGACACCGATCGCGTCCCGGGCCATCGGAACGTAGGTGAGCGCGGTGCCGGCGGTGGACGGGCCGCCGGAGGAGCGGGCGAAGTCGACCTGGCCCTTGATGGCGGTGCCGGTGCCGGCCGGGAACTTGTCTCCGGTCAGCGACGCGCTCAGGGCCTTCTGGCCGTTGCCCGAGCCGTTCGGGCGGGTGAACGCGGGACCGCCGGAACGGGTGGTGATGGTCGACGAGGTGGAGCCGGTGCCGGGCTCGATCGCGTCGTACGAGGCGAGGCCGGCGCCGTTCGCCGACTTCACGGCGGTCGTCGCGTAGCTGGTGCCGTTGACGGTGTCGCCGGCCAGGGCGTTGAGCACGTCCTGGGTGGTGTCCGAGCCCACGCCGACCAGCTGGCGGAAGGTGCCGGCGGGAGTGGGGTCGGCGAGCGCCGGGGTGGCGAGGGCCAGACCGCCGGCCACCACGGCCGCGGCGACGAACGCCGCCGAGGAGCGCATTCTGCGCATCGAGAGTCTCCTGACAAGTGCTAGCTGGGTGTCGCCAGAGGGATCTGGCAGGGTGGTGCGCACCGTCCGCCCCGACTGCCTTTCGGGGCGGACGGCCGTCTGTGGGGAGCACTTGGCTCCGGGGGGCTTTCAAACGCCCCTGAGGGAACGCGCCCCGTCAGGGGCGCGGGGCGTTATCGATCTGCGGCTCCGCCGCGTGGGCGCGACCAGCCACGACGCACCCGCAGCCGACGTACTGCCGCCACCGCGGATCCCATCGACAACCTGGAGCCGCCCGCGAAGGGCGCCCCGGCTCCGGCGACCGCCCCGAGCACCGCCCCCGCCGGAACGGCGTACCGCAGCGGGTTGGCCGGGTCGGCCGGCGTGTTGCCCGCAGCGGTCGTCTGAAGTGCCTTGCCGCCGTCGAACGACGCCGACGCACTCGGCGAGGCACTGGTGCCGGCGCCGTCGGCCCCGGTCCCGGTGCCCGTGCCGCCGACCGCGCCCGTCCCCCCGGTGTCCCCGGCGGAGCCGGGCGCCCCGCCGCCGGAGGTGTCCGTGCCGCCGCCGTCGGCCGAGCCGCTGCCCGCCGGGGCCGGTCCCGTGTAGTGGAGCAGCGCGTTCGCCGCCTTGTCGGCCTGGGTGCGCAGCTTCTGGGAGAGCGGGGCGTAGCCGAGGGGCAGCCTGCCCGGGTCGGAGCCGGAGGTCTGGCCGGTGGCGGCCGCGTAGTGCAGCAGGGCGGCGTAGTCCTCGCGGGCGGCCTTGGACACCTTGCCGGGGCGCACCGCCGCGTAGACCAGCTGGGCCAGCGGGTAGGCGTCCTTCGCGGTGGCGTTCGCCGGGGTGATCTCGGCGACACCGGAGCCGGCGGCGGTCGCGGCGGCCGCGGTCAGGCCCGCCGTCGTCGGGGCGACGAACTTGCCCGCGCCGTTCTCCAGTTCGGCGGTCTGCAGCCCGTACCGGGCGGCGGAGGCCACGTCCGTCACCGTGATCACGAAGCGCGAGCCGACCGTCTGCGGACCGACGCTCTTGTACGTCGGCGGACTGGCCAGCAGGTCCCAGCTGGACTTCCAGAGGGTGTCCGCGCGCCGGGTGTGCAGGGCGCCGGCGTGCATGTCGTCCACGTAGGGGTGGAAGTCGGTCATGCACTGCGGCTTGTCGTCGGGCGCGCCCGAGCCGGGCGGGACCGTGCACCAGGGGTCGTTCTTCGGGTACTCGTCGGTGTTCGACGGGTCGAAGGCGGCGCCGGACGGGTTCAGGTCCGCGTTGGTGCTGTAGTACGGGTTCACCCGCATCCCGTCGTCGTCGGGGACCCCGGCGAGGAACTGCCGTGCGTCCTTGTCGGCGGCGATGTACTGCCAGAGCGCGCGGGCGGTGTCGGTGTGGCCCAGCGAGGTCATCAGGTCGGTGTCGGTGGCCGGCGTCTCGGCGACCGAGAGTTCGGCGAACTCGGGGTTCAGGGCGATGAACTCCGGGTCGGTGACGAGACCCGCCGGGTTGTTCCTCGCCCAGCCGTACCCCTTGGCCACCCCGCTGTTGAGCACCGAGCCCCAGGTGGAGTTGCGGTACGACTCGGTGAGCAGTTTGGCGAGCAGCCGGGGATTGAGCCTGATCGACTCGACCTTGGTGCCCGCGAGCTTCTGGACGCTGTCCGGTGCCGTGGATCTGGGTCTGCGCTCGATCGTGAACCCGATGACGGCGCCGCTGAGCGCGACCGGCGCGTAGGTCGTCGTACCCGGTGGCGCGGAGGTGCCCGGGTCGGCGCCGAGCCTGCGGGTGGTGAAGGCGAGGCCGCTGGAGCCGTCCGAGATGAGCCGGGCCCGGGTGTTGGGCTCGCCGTACTCGGTGTAGCTGTAGACCTTGCCCTGCGCGCACAGGGTGGCCTGCCAGCTGGTCATCGCGTCGGCCACCAGCTCGCTGCCGGTGGTGGGACGTTCGTCGGCACCGAGGGCGCAGTTGGTGCCCACGCTGTTGAAGTCCAGCCGGACGGCGACGCGGTTCTTCCAGTTGGTCGAGGAGACCGGGGAACCCGCGTTGACGTGGCTCTGGTCCGCGTACGGCTTGCCGTCCAGGTCCAGGCTGCCCTGCGGGACGATCACCAGCCAGCACGAGCGGGGCCTGGTGACGCCGCCCGTGGTGACCGGCACGCCGCAGCCGAGGTGCGGGGCCTCGTTGGCGGTCTGGACCTCGAAGTACTCCTGGCCGCTGCCGTCGGCGCTGGTGCGGGCGAAGTCGACCTCGTTGGTGGTGTTGTGGTTGAAGAGCGGGTTGTTCTGGGTGCCCCTGGTGATCGTGGTGCCGTCCACCGACTTGAAGGGGACCTCGCCGGGAGCGTTCGGGTTGGCGGCGCCGTACCGGTCGTCCTGGCCGTAGTTGGTCGGGTCGGCGCTGTAGAAGATCTGCCGGGTGTCGTCCTGACCGTTGCCGGGCCAGCCGCCGCGGTCCGTGGTGGGGGAGGCGCCGAACTGGCACTGGGTGCGCGACGGGCCGGGGTTGCCGGGGACCGTACCGTCGTCGTCGCCCCAGCACTGCATGATCTGCACGAAGCCGGTGTCGAACTGGGAGCCCGCGAAGGTGGTCGGGGCGCCGCCGGTCCAGCTCACCGAGACGGCCTGGCTGGTGAGGTGGGTGGTCTGGCTGACGGTGAACTTCATGTCCTTGAACTCACCGCGCCCGGACACGGTCACGGCGGATCCGGCACCGCTCGCCGCGGTGGCGGACGGCGCCGCCTGGGCCACGGCGAGCCCGGCGAGGGCGCCGACGGTGGCGCCGGCGAGGAGCCGGACGAGGGCGTTCCCGATGCGCCGTCTCATCGTGCGCTCCCGTCGCCCGTGGAGCCCTCGCCCTTGCCGCCGCCCACCAGCCGGGAGACCAGCGAGGGCAGCAGGAGCAGGCCGAAGACCAGGACCGCGGCCAGCAGCATCAGGGTCTGGGTGGCGGTCCAGCCGTGTCCGGTGGCCACGGCGACCGGCTGGGCGAGGGCGACGGTGCCGCCGGCCGTACCGCCGGCCGAGCCGGTGCCGCCGCCGGCCGCGGTGCTGCCGTCCGGGGAGATGGTCTGGCCGGTGTCGGGGTCGACCGAGGGCCGGGCGCCGGCTCCCCCGGCGGAACCGCCGCCTGCCGTGCCCGTGCCCGTGCCGGCTCCGGTGCCGGCCGTACCGCCGGAGCCGCTGCCGCCGGAGGTGCCGCCGCTGTTGCCGCCGGAGCCGGTCTTCGTGCCGCCGGTGCCCGTGGTGCAGGGCGCGGCGCCCTTCTTGTCACAGGCCGCGGGGTAGGGCGCGGTCTGCGCCAGCTTGTTCTGGCCGGTCGTGGTGAAGGTCGGGTTGTTGCAGTTCTTGATGTTGATGTTCTGCGTCTGCACGCCCGGGATCCGGCGGATCTGGTCGAACCCGGCCTGGACGAGGTTGATCGGCAGTGGTGAGTAGCCGAGTTTCGGCGCCTGTTGCTGGCCCTGGCACATGAAGTAGTAGGAGAAGGCGCCGAGCGTCTTGCCCTTGTCCTTGGTGAAGGTGCCCTGCACCTTCAGCGGCAGGATCATGTACGAGTAGCTGGACAGCGGGTAGTTGCGCCGGTCGGTGTCGTTGTAGACGCCGTCGAGCTGCTGGGTGAGGTAGTCCGCCGAGTTCCTGTTGGTGTTGATCTTCGCCTTGAGCAGCGAGACCGCCACGTTCGACGGGGTCGGCTCGGTGTAGTAGCCCGCGTGGTTCAGGACCTTCGCGACGGGATACCGCGCGTTGATGGCGTACGAGTAGTTGACGTACCCGATCGCGCCCTCGCCGTAGTTCTGCGCGACGTAACCGGCGACGCCGAGGTCACCGGACTGGGCGATCATGCCGGAGACGGTCGGGTAGTACGACGTCTCCCCGCACGCTCCCGAGCGGCCGACCTTCGCGCAGTAGGCGTTCCACAGCGACCGGTGCTGGTTCGCCATCCACAGCGTGAACTGGGCGGTGGAGCCGGAGCCGTCGGAGCGGACCACCGGGACGATCGTGCGGTGCGGGAGCTGGAGGCCGGGGTTGTCGGCCTTGATCACCGGGTCGTCCCAGGTCTTGACGACCCCGGTGAAGATCTTGGTGACCACGTCCCCGGAGAGCCGGAGGTTGGTGACCCGCTTGCCGTTGACGGTGAGGTGGTACATGAACACCGTGCCGCCGGCCACGATCGGCATGTAGGCGTAGGAGCCGGACGCGGGGCGTTCGGCGGCGCTGCCGTCGGTGGGGTTCGTCTGGAACGGGATGTCGGAGACAGCGAAGTCCACGGTGCCGGAGAGGAACTGGCGGCGGCCGTCGGAGGAACCGGTACCGGCGTAACTGATCCGCATGCCGTACTGGTTGACGGCGCGACGCCATTCGTCGACGGCGTTCTCGGCCCAGGTGGAGCCGGCGCCGGCGATGGGGGTGTAGGAGTCGGCGGAAGCGGTTTGCGTGACGCCGAGGACGGTGAGGGGGCTGAGGATGCCTATGAGTGCGGCCAGGATGCCCAGCCGTCTCAGGGCGTTGATGACTTGGCTGGACATCAGTGCGCGTCTCCTGTGGAGGACGGGGGCTGTTCGCCGTCTGTGGGTGCGGGTGCGTTGTGGCTGGTCGCGCAGTTCCCCGCGCCCCCAAGCAGGGAGTTGCTCTCGCCGGTGTCGGAAGCGGGGGCGGGCTCGAACAAATCGAGGCCCGGGGTGTGGAGTTCGGTGAATCTCTGGGCGTCCCTGCGTGAGGCCCTTGCCGCCCGCCTCGCCTGGCGCTTGTTCTGGTGGCCCGGGCCGCGGCCGCCGATCACGCGGGCGATCACGAAGAGCACCAGGACCAGCGCCATCAGGACCGCCGCCGCGCCGAAGCCGCGCGCGATCATCGTGGGCTCGGGGGACTTGACGAAGTTGAAGACGGCCAGCGGGAGGGAGATCATCGGGCCGTTCGTCGGGTCGGCGTTGAGCGCCGCCGTGAAGCCCGCGGTGAGCAGCACCGGGGATGTCTCGCCGATGCCGCGCGCCGTGCCGAGGATGACGGCGGTCGCGAGGCCCGAGCGGGCGGTGGGCAGGACCACGTGCCAGACCGTGCGCCAGCGGGGTGCGCCGAGCGCCTCGGACGCCTCGGTGAGGGTGCCCGGCACCAGCCGCAGCACCACGTCCGCCGCGCGGATCACGATCGGGAGCATCATCACGCTGATCGCGAAGCCCGCCGCCAGACCCGACTTCTGCATGCCGAGGTTGAGGATCCAGACGGCGTACACCATCAGACCGGCCACGATGGAGGGCAGCGCGGTCATCGCCTCGACGATCGTGCGGACGAAGCGGGAGAATCGGCCCGGGATCTGGTTCAGGTACACCGCGCAGGCCAGGCCCAGCGGCACCGTGATCGCCAGCGCGATGGCGATCATGATGAGCGTGCCGAGCATGGCGTGCGCGATGCCGCCGTGGGTCAGCGGGTCGAGCGGGCCCGCCGCCTGCATGTCCTGGGTGAAGAAGTTGGCGTGCGGCAGGGCCTCCCGGCCCCGCCACGCGGTGAAGCCGACGACCAGGGTGAGCGCGGCGAACATCAGCCCGCCCGCCGACCACAGGACGACGGTCATCACCCGGTCCCGTACCGCCTGCCCGTCCTCCTCCAGCCCTGTCAGCACCGCGTAGATACCGAGGAACGAGAGGTACGCGGTGACGAAGAAGCCCAACGCGCCCGAGAACGGCGCCAGTTCACCGAAGAGCAGGACGGCGACGCACAGCCCGGAGGCGGCGGCGCCGAACACCGACAGCACCCCGGAGCGGGTGACCCCGCCGATCCGGCGCGGTACGTCGGGGCCCGCGGCGGCCACGGCCGGCCCGGCGGGGGTGCCCTCGGCGGCCTCTCCGGGGGCGTCCTGGGGAGCGTCCCGCGGGGTGTCCTCGGGAGCGCCCTTCTCAAGGTCAACGACGGTCATCGTCATGCCTCGCTCTGTGCGCCGGACCGTGACCGCGCCACGATCGAGGAGGCGGTGAAGTTGACCGCCAGGGTGAGCAGGAACAGCGCCAGGCCCGCGGCCATCAGCGCCGACATGCCGAAGGTGGAGGCATCGCCGTAGTGCAGGGCGATGAGGGAGGAGACGGAGTTCGAGCCGGTCTGCAGGATGTGCGGCTGGATCGTGAAGACCGGGGAGATGATCAGGTAGACCGCGATGGTCTCGCCGAGCGCCCGGCCGAGGCCCAGCATGGTGCCGCCGATGATCCCGCCCATGCCGTACGGCAGTACGACCGCGCGGATCATGCCCCAGCGGGTGGCGCCGAGGGCGTAGGCGCCCTCCCGCTCACCGGCCGGTGCCTGCGCGAACACCTCGCGCATCACCGAGCACTGGATCGGCGCGACCATCAGCGCCACGACGATGCCGGCGACGAAGGTGGAAGCGGTGTAGACGCTCTGGGAGGCGAGCGGTTCACCCGGCTGGGTGCCGTCGACGTGCAGGAAGGGGATCCAGCCGAACCAGTCCGACAGCCACCGGGACACCCCGATGACGTGCTGCTGGAGGAAGAACAGGCCCCACAGGCCGTAGACCACGGACGGCACGGCGGCCATCAGGTCGACCATGGAGACGAGCGTGCGGCGCAGCGGCCGGGGCGCGATGTCCGAGATGAACAGGGCGGTCCCGAGGGCCAGCGGCACGCTGATCGTGACGGCCACGGCGGCGATGAGCAGGGTGCCGGTCAGCACGGCCGCGATGCCGAAGCGATGGACGTCGGGCTGCCATTCGGCGGTGGTGAGGAAGCCCCAGACACCCCTGGTCCGCAGCGCCTGTGCGGCCCGGAGCAGCAGGAACAGTCCTACGGCGGCCATGATGGCGAGGACGATGACCCCGGAGGCCGTCAACTGGACCCGGAAGACCCGGTCCCCGAGTCCACGGGCGGGCGACGGCCGCCTGGGCACGGGTCTTTCGGATTCCGCCCCGGCGGAACCCTTGAGCGCGGACACCACTGTGCCCCCCTATACGGAAACGGTTCTCCCCATGCGGCTCCGAAGCGGGGTGCCGCGCCCGAGAGTCAATGGCCGGTTCCTTGCGCACCAACGCGTCGTACGTGGAGGGCAGGTGAACTGTTCATGCCGTTTCAGTGGGGGAGATGTGGGTGCCCGTGGACTGGGGGGTCGGGCGGGGCCCGTGCACTGGAGGGTCGGGCGGGGTGGGACGCGCGGAACCCCTTCCGGACCGCCGCGTGCGGGGGTTCAGCCGCGGGCCGCGCGGTTCAGGGCGTCCCTGGCGGCCTGCTCTCCCTGCCCCAGCAGCGCCTTCTCCAGGCTGTGGTCGGCGCGCCGGGAGAAGCGTTCGCCCTCGGCCACGTCCTCCTTGCTCAGCACCCGCCCGCACCACTCGCCCTGGTCGCCGGTGTGGTCGTCGAAGGGCACGGCGCCGCCCTCGCCGAGAACGGCCCAGCCGCCCTCGTGCCAGCGCAGGGCGAGCAGGTAGGTGTGGCCGACCTGGAGGCGGGGTGCGTCGGTGGCCATCTCGGCCACGCGGGTCCCACTGGACCGGGGGACCTCCCAGCCGGGGGCGACCATGTCGAAGGAGGCGCCGAGGGTGTGCCGGGGCGAGCTGCGCGACCACAGCCTGCTGTCCGTCCTGAAGCTCACCAGCCGGTCCGTCGCGTACGCCACGGTCCCCTTGGCGTACGTCCGCCGGTTGGTCTCCCGCTCCGCGGTCGGGCTGGCGACGACGACGTGGTCGGCGTACGACACCCAGTCCTTCGCGGTCTGTGAGGGATACAGGTCCCCCGAGGTCCCGCACCCCACGACCGTCTCCAGTCCCGGCCTGCCGACCAGCACCCCCGCGACGATCCCGACGGCGGCCAGCAGCGCGGCGACGGGCCGCGCCGGCAGGCGCCGAGGCATGCCGAAACGTTCCCCCATGAAGAAAGCCCCCCGTGTCCCCGGTATCCCCGGTGTATCCCCTGTGTCCCCCGGACGTGCGGCTGCGGGGGCGGCGGAGACGGTCAGATCTCCAGGCCGTGTTGATCACTGTAGGTACGGCCGAACGAAAGCGGACAAGGATCACCAGGCCCCGGCACAGAACTGTGACGAGGCCGTAGGGCACCGTGACGAGGGGGTTGGGTGGCTCGGCGGCGACGGGGGCGGGGGCGGGGGCGGTCGGGCAACCCGGCAAACCCGGCAACCCGGCAAACCAGCAGCCCGGCAGCCTGGCGACCCAGCAGCCCGGCAACCCAGCAGCCTGGCGCGGCAACCCGTTTCGGTGATCGTGCCGGTCGGGCGCGTACCCCTGTGCCCGCTCCCGGTGGCCCGGGTATAGCGTCGCGCAGTGGACCCGACGTGACCCGTTTCGTCCCGGAGTTGAAGGAGCGTGGACCCGTGACCGTGAGCCGGATGGCCGAGCTGACCGCCGGCCGGCTGCTGACGTCATGGCAGCTGGACGTACCCGCGCTGTCGCTGGTCCTGGTCCTGGGCGGCCTGTACGGCTGGGGCGTGCTGCGGGTGCGCGGCCGGGGCGGGGACTGGTCCCCGGCCCGGACCGCCGCCTTCGCGTTCCTCGGCCTGGGCACGCTCGTCGTGGCGACGATGTCGAGTCTCGCCGTCTACGACCGCGTGCTGTTCTGGCCCGCGGCCGTGCAGAACATCCTGCTCGACCTGGTGGTCCCGCTCGGCCTCGCCCTGGGCGACCCGCTGCGGCTCGCGGTGGCGGCGCTGCCCGCGGACGCGGCGGCCAGGGTGCGCCGGGCGACGACCGGGCGGGTGCTCCGGCTGCTGACCTTCCCCCTGGTCAGCACGGCGCTGGTGCTTGCCACCGAGCTGACGGTCTACTTCACGCCGTACTTCGCCACCGCGCTGCGGGTGGGCTGGCTGCACGAGCTGATGTACCTGCACCTGCTGGTGGCGGGCTGCCTCTTCGTCGTACCGGTGCTGACCCGGGAGGAGACCCTGCCGGCCTGGTGCAGCCACCCGGTGCGGGCGGCCCTGGTCTTCCTGGACGGGGTGATCGACGCGGTGCCCGGGGTCGTCGTGATGACCCACGGCACGCTGATCGCGGGTGCCTGGTACCTCCACCACCATCCGGCCTGGGCCCCCGACGTCCAGTACGACCAGCAGGTCGGCGGCGGCGCGATGGTGAGCATCGCCGAGCTGGTCGCGCTGCCGTTCCTGCTGACGATCCTGTTCCAGTGGGCGCGGGCGGAACGGATCCAGACGGCGGCCCTGGACCGACGGCTGGACGAACAGCTGGCGGCGACCACGCCACCGACACCGCCGTCGGTCCCCACATCAGCGTCCGCAGCTGCCTCCGCTGCCGTCCCGGCTCCCGCCCCGGCCGCGGAGCGGGTCCGCCCCTGGTGGGAGACGGAGGAGAACGAGGTGGCCGCCCGGATCCGCCGCCAGCACGGCGAACCGTGACGACGGAGTGACCTGACGGGGGAGAGGGCTGAGGAGGGGGGCGCTTCTCTCGCTGACTCCCCGCCACCCAGCCCCACCAGTCCCGTCCTGTCAGTCCCGGCAGTCCGCCACTCCTGTCGGTCCGCCACTCCTGTCACTCGCCACTCCTACCGGTCCCGTCACCCCGCCACTCCTGTCAGGTGCCGTCAGTCCCGTCGGTACCGTCCCGTCGGTCCTGTTCCCACGCAGGCAGTTGCACCCTTCGGCACGTCTACGTTCCGTACTCCTGAACGCGGGGGAGAGCATCAAGGGCGCTCTCCGAGTACTTCGGTCACTCGGACTCGGGATTCACGCTACGGACGCACACGCGCCTACTGCCGTCGAGCGAGACCCGCATCCGCAAGGCGATCGACGACGCCTTCACGGAAACGGAAACCGAGGAGCAAGACGGCGCCGACCCGCCCTGAGACTGATGACCCGCCTCGTGTAGGCGGTGTGAGAAGTGCACAGTGAGTAGGTCAGATCTGGCCTAGGTCAATTTCCACCGGGAAGGGGGCCGCTGCCTTGACGAAACCGGTGAACACGTCTCCGTCCCTGTAGGTCTTCGTCGCGGGGTCGAGAACGTAGGTGTACACGAGCGGGACGCCCGTCGGGGCCTGCTCGATCCGCCAGTAGAAGCCGATGCCTGCCTTGGCGTACTGGTCGACCTTCACGATCCGGTCGGTGGTCTCCGAGCCCGGCGACACCACCTCCGCGACAAGCAGCACGTGCTCGGGGCGGGTGGGGATGACGTCGATCGTGTCTGCGCGGTACACGACGACGTCCGGGCGGCGATTGGTGAGCGGGAGGTCCTGAAGCCGGACGTCGAAGTCCGTGTCGGCATTCCACTCCGGGCCCGCGGCGGCGTCCAGGGCGTTCGCCAGAATCCGGGCCAGCCGATTGTGCCGCTTGGACGCACTCGGGCTCACGACGACCATCCCGTCCACGATCTCGATACCGGCGCACTGCTCCTCGGACCAGGACTCGTACTCCTCCGCCGTGATCTGCTCATGCATCCACGCCGGGGCCACCATCTCGGCCGTCATGAAGCACCTCCCGGACACTGTGCTGCGGGCCCGATCCCGCTGGGTTCAGAGTACTGTCCGCCACCCGTCCGGCACGCTGTTCTCGCTCACGCCCGAAGGCCTCCTGGCCGCCCTCGCCCCGACGCTCGCCCAAGCAGTACATGCCGTTTCGACGAACGCGTGTCCGATCGCGGACGGAACGCAGCACGGCATGAACGTGCAGGTCACAGCCGACCCGAGAGGCCGCCTTCTGTGGGCCTCACCAGCTCCGGCCGGAGCCGTGCACGACAATGGAAAAGGCTCAACGTGCCCTGGCCGCCTGACGGCTCCCCTCCGGCACCAAAAAAGGCGAGGCCCGAAGACCTCGCCCGGGACCATCGAAACCGCAGGTCAGGGCCACACCAAGCAGTACGGCTGGTGTCCCGCCTCATGCAACCGGTGTGAGAAGTCCTGCCACTCGTGCAGCAGCTGGTACACGTTGAACGCGTCCCTCGGGCCGCCCCGGTCCGGGACCGTCGACCAGATGAAGGCCGCCGCGCCCACCGCTTCCTCGCCTATGCCGCGCAGCGGGTCGACCACCGTCATGGGGAGCTTGACCACGGCGTAGTCCGGGTGCAGGACGACCAGTTCGAGCGGCGGCACCTTGTGCAGAGGCACACCTTCGATGCCCGTCAGCACCATCGCGGCCATCGTCTCCGGCTTGATCTTGGTGAACATGCCGTTCATGCCGAGCTCGTCGCCGCCGAGTTCCTCGGGGCGCATCGAGATCGGGACGCGGGCCGCGGTCGCGCCGTCCGGTGCGCCGAAGTATTTGTACGTCACCCCCACCCGACCACCATTCCTGCTCCCGGTCTCGGGACGGTCGATTCCGCGATCGATCCGCCGGGCCCTCTGGTCCCACTGATCGATACGTCGGTCACGCCGATCGGACTCACTCGGTACGCCGCCCTGTTCCCGACGTGCTGCTTCCGCCGCTTCCTCCGCGTCGCGCCGGTGCCTTCCCTGCCGGGCACGCCGAGGACCCAGGTCGTCAGTCCCCTCGCCCAGTCCGCCACCGCGATGCATATCTCCACCCGACTGCTTTTCTAGGACGCGTGGCCCCCGCCGCGCAACCCGATCATCGTGTCAGTGACCTCCCCCACGGCCGCCCGCCGAAACGTGCGTCGAAACATCAGTCCGCAGGATCTTTACAGCCTCCGGCCAGCTGCGTGCCGGATGAGCTGGGTGTATCGGATCACAGTCTCGCAGATGCCCCGACCACTACGGGAAGAACGCCGACCTCCGCCTACCCTGAGAAGGTCACCCAGCAACCGGAGTCCGAGAAGTCGGAGAAGTCGCACGTCATGAGTGCCCAGAGCGAAACTCCCTATCCCTACGACGCGCCCGTCTCGCAGGCGCTCTTCGACCGTGCCTCCGCCGTCACGCCCGGGGGCGTGAACTCGCCGGTGCGCGCCTTCCGTGCCGTCGGCGGCACGCCCCGTTTCATGGTGTCCGGCAAGGGGGCCTACCTCACCGACGCCGACGGGCGCGAGTACGTCGACCTGGTGTGCTCCTGGGGGCCGATGATCCTCGGCCACTCGCACCACGAGGTCATCGCCGCCGTCCAGGAGGCCGTCGCCCGCGGTACCTCCTTCGGCACGCCCGGTGAGGGCGAGGTCGCCCTCGCGGAGGAGATGGTCGCCCGGATCCAGCCCCTCGAGCAGGTGCGGCTCGTCAGCAGCGGCACCGAGGCCACCATGAGCGCCATCCGGCTCGCCCGTGGCTTCACCCGCCGCACCAAGGTGATCAAGTTCGCCGGGTGCTACCACGGGCATGTCGACTCGCTGCTCGCCGCGGCGGGCAGCGGCGTCGCGACCTTCGCGCTGCCCGACACCCCGGGTGTCACCGGGGCGCAGGCCGGCGACACCATCGTGCTGCCGTACAACGACCTCGAGGCCGTGCAGGAGGCCTTCCACCGGCACCCCGGTGAGATCGCCTGCGTGATCACCGAGGCCTCGCCCGGGAACATGGGCGTCGTGCCGCCGGGGCCCGGGTTCAACCAGGGGCTCAAGGACGCCTGCGCCAGGAACGGCGCGCTCTTCATCTCCGACGAGGTCATGACCGGGTTCCGGACCAGCCGGGCCGGGTGGTTCGGGATCGACGGGGTGGTGCCCGACCTGATGACCTTCGGCAAGGTGATGGGCGGCGGGTTCCCCGCGGCCGCGTTCGGCGGCCGGGCGGACGTCATGGCGCACCTCGCGCCCGCGGGCCCCGTCTACCAGGCCGGCACCCTTTCCGGGAACCCCGTCGCCACCGCCGCCGGACTCGCCCAGCTGCGGCTGCTCGACGACGCGGCCTACGACAAGGTCAACGCCGTCTCCGCGCAGATCCAGGGGCTCGTGAGCGAGGCGCTGAGCAAGGAGGGCGTCGCGCACCAGGTGCAGACCGCCTCCAACATGTTCTCCGTCTTCTTCACCAACCGGCCGGTGCGCGACTACGAGGACGCCCGAGGCCAGGAGTCCTTCCGGTTCACGGCGTTCTTCCACTCCCTCCTCTCCGACGGCGTCTACCTGCCGCCGTCGTCCTTCGAGTCCTGGTTCGTCTCCACGGCCCACGACGAGCGGGCCATCCAGAAGATCGCCGACGCCCTCCCGGCGGCGGCCCGAGCGGCCGCGGAGGCCACGGCAGCATGAGCGAGCAGAGAGAGCAGGACATCACCGTCGTGCACGTGATGCGGCACGGCGAGGTGGAGAACCCGCAGGGGGTGCTCTACGGGAGGCTTCCCGGCTACCACCTCTCCGAGCTCGGGCGGCAGATGGCCGACCGGGTGGCCGAGCACCTGGCCGGCCGGGACGTCACCCATGTCGTCGCCTCCCCGCTGGAGCGCGCGCAGGAGACCGCGACCCCGATCGCCAAGGCGCACGGGCTCGGCCTGGGCACCGACGAGCGGCTGATCGAGGCCGAGAACATCTTCCAGGGCAAGACCTTCGGGGTCGGCGACGGGGCGCTGAAGAACCCCGCCAACTGGAAGTACCTGGTCAACCCGTTCAAGCCGTCCTGGGGCGAGCCGTACGTCGAGCAGGTCGTGCGGATGAAGGGCGCGCTGGACTCGGCCCGGGACCAGGCACGCGGCCACGAGGCGGTGCTGGTCAGCCATCAGCTGCCGATCTGGATCCTGCGGTCGTACGTGGAGAAGCGCCGGCTGTGGCACGACCCGCGCAAGCGGCAGTGCACCCTGGCGTCCCTGACGACTTTCACATACGAGGGTGACAGGATCATCTCCGTCGGGTACAGCGAGCCCGCGATCGACCTGGTGCCGGTCCACCTGCGTGCCGGTGCCAAGCCGGTGCAGGGACAGGGCAAGGCGTTCGGGGCATAGAGCGTCAGA
This sequence comes from Streptomyces arenae, assembly GCF_022343545.1. Classification (NCBI taxonomy): domain Bacteria; kingdom Bacillati; phylum Actinomycetota; class Actinomycetes; order Kitasatosporales; family Streptomycetaceae; genus Streptomyces; species Streptomyces arenae. The sequence continues at coordinate 238,936 of NZ_JAKQYH010000006.1, read as the reverse complement.
AATCTCCGCGCCAAGCCCTGCTCCGCGCCCCGTCGAACCCGCTTCATGAAATTAGTCTGAAAATATGAGGTTCCTTCAGGAACCTCCCCGTTCGTCCCGCCCTCTGAGTGGGTGACCACCAGAGGACGTGACGAATCGGGGAACCATGCGGACCTTCACCCGAAGGGGACTACTCGGCGTCGGCGCGGGCGCCGCGGCCGGACTCGGCCTCGCCGGCTGCGGCACGCACACACCGTCGGACGGTACGAACCACGCCGGCGGTTCCGCCAGGCAGCCCTCGAAGAAGCCGACCGCGACCGCCCGCCCCCTCGGCGACGGCTCCACCTCCCGCACCGGCAAGCAGCCCCACCAGCCCGCCGCCCCCGAGCCGCTGGAGCCCGGCCAGACCCCGCCGCAGTTCGTGATCTTCTCCTGGGACGGCGCCGGCGAGGTCGGCAACGGCCTGTTCCCGCGCTTCCTCGACCTGGCGAAGGAACACGGCGCGTCCATGACCTTCTTCCTCTCGGGGCTCTACCTCCTCCCCGAGTCGAAGAAGCGGCTCTACGACCCGCCGAACAACCCCCGCGGCGCCTCCGACATCGGCTACCTCACCGACGAGCACATCAGGGCGACGCTCACCAACGTCCACCGCGCCTGGCTCGAAGGGCACGAGATAGGCACCCACTTCAACGGCCACTTCTGCTCCGGCCACGGCACCGTCGGCAACTGGACGCCCCAGCAGTGGCGCAGCGAGATAGACCAGGCGAAGGCGTTCGTGAAGGAGTGGCGGACCAACACCGGCTGGACGGACCTGCCCGCGCTCCCCTTCGACTACGACAAGGAGCTGGTCGGCGGTCGTACGCCCTGCCTCCTCGGCCAGAACAACCTGCTGCCCACCGCCCGCGAGCTCGGCTGGCGTTACGACGCCTCCTCGCCCGGCGGCCGCCAGGTCTGGCCCGAGAAGAAGCTCGGCATCTGGGACCTGCCGCTCCAGCAGGTGCCGTTCCCCGGCCACAGCTTCGAGGTCCTGTCCATGGACTACAACATGCTCGCCAACCAGTCGGTGAACTCGACCAAGGCCCCGGCCTACAACTACCCGGGCTGGCGCCGCCAGTCGGCCCAGGCGTACATAGCGGGATTCGAGCGGGCATACACGACAAACAGGGCACCGTTCTTCATAGGCAACCACTTCGAGCAGTGGAACGGCGGCATCTACATGGACTCCGTGGAGGAGGCCTTCAAACACATCGCCCGGGAGAAGGAGAAGGGCGCCGACGTGCGGATGGTCTCCTTCCGGCAGTTCGTGGACTGGATCGACGTGCAGAAGCCCGAGGTCCTCGCGAAGCTGCGCACCCTCGACGTCGGGCAGCGTCCGGCGGGCGGCTGGAAGGGCTTCCTCAAGCAGGGGACCGCGGCCTGAAAAGGGCCTTTCGCGGACCAAGGGGGGTGCGCAAGATCCCCAGAAGGGGCATGCGAAACTTTTCACATGAGTACCCGTAGCCGCGCCCTCCTGCTCGGCGCCATGGCCGCCGTGACGGCCCTGACCCTGTCCGCGTGCGGCAACGGCGGCACTTCCGGCGGAGGCGGCAACACCAACTTCGTCACCGGCAAGAACGGCATCGACACGGTCGCGAAGGGGCACCGCGCGGCCGCCCCCGACCTGTCCGGCAAGACCATCGACGGCAGCACGCTGGACGTCGCGAGCTACAAGGGCAAGGTCGTCGTCATCAACGTGTGGGGCTCCTGGTGCAGCCCGTGCCGCGCCGAGGCGCCCTACTTCGCCTCCGTCTCCAAGGAGTACGCGAGCAAGGGCGTCCAGTTCGTCGGCATCAACACCCGCGACACCAGCACCGGTTCCGCGGTCGCCTTCGAGAAGCAGAACGGCATCGACTACCCGAGTCTGTACGACCCGACGGGCAAGCTGATGCTCCGCTTCAAGAAGGGCACGCTCAACCCGCAGGCCATCCCCTCCACCCTGGTACTCGACCGGCAGGGAAACGTCGCGGCGCGCTCGCTGGCGGCGCTCAGCGAGGAGAACCTGCTGAAGATGATCAAGCCGGTCGTCGCGGAGAAGTGACGTGAGCGCACTCCTCACGCTCGCGGCGGAGACGGGCAAGAACGAGACGGTGTTCAGCGGTGCCCTGCTGATCGCCCTGCCGGTCGCCCTGTTCGGCGGGCTCGTCTCCTTCTTCTCCCCGTGTGTGCTGCCCCTGGTCCCCGGCTACCTGTCCTACGTCACCGGGGTCGCCGGAACCGACCTGGCAGAGGCCCGGCGCGGCCGGATGGTGGCAGGCGCCTCCCTCTTCGTGCTCGGCTTCACCGCCGTGTTCGTGTCCGGCGGAGCACTGTTCGGCTACTTCGGCCAGACCCTCCAGGAGCAGTCCGGCACCCTCGGCAAGGTGCTCGGTGTCCTCATGATCGTCATGGGGGTGTTCTTCATGGGTCTGATGCCCTGGTTCACCCAGCGCGAGTTCCGCTTCCACAAGCGGCCGGTGACCGGTCTGATAGGGGCACCGGTACTCGGCGCGCTGTTCGGGATCGGCTGGACCCCCTGCATCGGCCCGACCCTGGCGTCCGTCACCGCTCTCTCCTTCAACCAGGCGAGCGCGGGACGCGGCGCCATCCTGACGGTCGCCTACTGCCTGGGGCTCGGCGTGCCCTTCGTGGTGGCCGCGATCGCCTTCCGCAAGGCGCTCGGTGCCTTCGGCTGGGTCAAGCGCCACTATGTCTGGGTGATGCGCATCGGCGGCACGATGATGATCGTGACCGGTGTGCTGCTGCTGACCGGGGCCTGGGACAGCCTCGTCCAGGAGATGCAGGGCTGGTCCGACGGCTTCACTGTGGGGATCTGATCGATGAGCAACACCGACACCGAGCACACCGAGCACACCGGCGGCACCGAGCCGGACCAGACGGACCTCGGCGAGGCGGGCTCCCAGCTCTCCACCGCCCCGGTCGAGCCACCCGCCGCCCCCGGCCTCGGCCTGCTCGGCTGGGCCCGCTGGTTCTGGCGGCAGCTGACCTCCATGCGGGTCGCCCTGCTGCTGCTCCTGCTGCTGTCACTGGGCGCCATCCCCGGCTCGCTGATCCCGCAGACCGGCGCCGACATCAACAAGGTCGCCGACTTCCAGAAGGCGCACAAGACACTGGCGCCGGTCTACGACAAGCTCGGCCTCTTCCACGTCTACAGCTCGGTGTGGTTCTCCGCGATCTACATCCTGCTGTTCGTCTCCCTGGTCGGCTGCATCATCCCGCGCGCCTGGCAGTTCGTGGGCCAGCTGCGCGGCCGTCCGCCGGGCGCCCCGAAGCGGCTGAACCGGCTCCCCGCGTACACGACCTGGCGCACGGACGCGGCGCCGGAGGAGGTCCGGGAGGACGCGCTCGCCCTGCTGAAGAAGCGGCGCTTCCGCTCGCACATCGCCGGGGACGCGGTCGCCGCCGAGAAGGGCTACGTCCGCGAGTTCGGCAACCTCGTCTTCCACATCGCGCTGATCGTGCTGCTGATCGCCTTCGCGTCCGGCCAGATGTACAAGTCGGACGGCACCAAGCTGGTCGTGGAGGGCGGCGGGTTCGCCAACTCGATCCTCCAGTACGACGACTTCAAGTCCGGTTCGATGTTCAGCACCGACGACCTGGTGCCGTTCAGCTTCGACCTGAAGAACTTCACCGCCGGCTACCAGACCAGCGGCCCCAGCAAGGGCACCCCGACCACCTTCAGCGCCGACATCAAGTACATCGACGGCGCGTACGGCAAGGCGAAGCGGACCACCGTCAAGGTGAACCAGCCGCTGCACATCGACGACGCCAAGGTCTACCTCGTCAGCCACGGCTACGCGCCCGTCATCACGGTCCGCGACGGCAAGGGCGACGTCGTCTACCACGACGCGGTGCCGCTGCTCCCGCTCGACGGCAACATCACCTCCCAGGGCGTGCTCAAGGTGATGGACGGCTACAAGAACGCGCGGAACGTCAGCGAGCAGCTGGGCATCTCCCTGTTCTTCCTGCCCACCTACGGCGGCGGCTCCTCCGTCCTTTCGACCTTCCCGGCGCTGGACAACCCGGTGCTGAACCTGACGCCGTACCACGGTGACCTCGGGGTCGACTCGGGCATCCCGCAGAGCGTGTACCAGCTGGACAAGTCCCACATGAAGGAGTTCAAGGACTCCAAGGGGGCGCAGCTCCGCGACAACCTCAAGCCCGGCCAGACCATGCAGCTGCCGAACGGCGCCGGTTCCGTGACGTTCGAGAAGGGCGTCAAGGAATGGGCGGGCTTCGAGATCGTCCAGGAGCCCGGCAGCGGCTGGGCGCTCGGCGGCGCCCTCGCCGCGATCTTCGGCCTGGCCGCCTCGCTGTTCATCCAGCGCCGCCGCGTGTGGGTGCGCGCGGTGCCCGGCCCCGACGGCGTCACCGTCGTCGAGATGGGCGGCCTGGGCCGCAGCGAGTCCGCGAAGGTGCCCGAGGAACTGGGCGACCTCGCGGGCATCCTCTACGACCAGGCACCAGGGGCCCCCGCCCCCGGCGACACCACCGACGCCGACCCCGCAGAATCCCCCGACCCCGAAGTCGTACCTGCCGAAGGGGCTGAGAAGCGATGACTTCCGCCGCCGCAACGACCCTCGCCGCGACCAACGAGCACCTGGCGAGTATGAGCAACACGCTCATCTACTCCTCGATGGCCGTCTACACGCTGGCCTTCTTCGCCTACATCTTCGAGTGGCTGCTCGGCAGCCGCAGCCGGGTCGCGCGCACCGCCAACGCGCTGACGAGCGAGACGGCGGCGAAGCGGACCGGCCCCGCCGTCACGGTCAAGAAGGCCGGCGGCACCGCCGTGCTGGAACGCCCGAAGGTCGTCGTCCGCGCCGCGGCCGGCTCCCGGGACGTCCCGGACGGCCCCGGCGCCCACGGCGGTGACGAGCAGGGCGACCTCTACGGCCGGATCGCGATCTCCCTCACGGTCCTCGCCTTCCTGGTGGAGCTGGCGGGCGTGGTCACCCGGGCGGCCTCCGTGCAGCGGGCCCCCTGGGGCAACATGTACGAGTTCAACATCACGTTCTCCACGGTCGCGGTCGCCGTCTACCTGACCCTCCTCGCCCTGAAGAAGAACGTCCGCTGGCTCGGCCTCTTCCTGATCACCACGGTCCTCCTCGACCTCGGCCTCGCGGTCACCGTCCTCTACACGGCGAGCGAGCCGCTGGTCCCGGCCCTGCACTCGTACTGGCTCTACATCCACGTCTCGACGGCCATCTTCTGCGGCGCCGTCTTCTACGTGGGCGCGGTCGCCACGATCCTGTACCTCTTCAAGGACGCGTACGAGAACAAGCTGGAGAACGGCGGCAAGCCCGGCAGCTTCGCGACCTCGGTCCTGGAGCGCCTGCCCGCCTCCGCGTCCCTCGACAAGTTCGCGTACCGCGTCAACGCGGCGGTCTTCCCCCTCTGGACCTTCACGATCATCGCGGGCGCGATCTGGGCGGGCAGCGCCTGGGGCCGCTACTGGAACTGGGACCCCAAGGAGACCTGGTCCTTCATCACCTGGGTCGCCTACGCCTGCTACCTGCACGCCCGCGCCACCGCCGGCTGGAAGGGCCGCAAGGCCGCCTACCTGGCGATGATCGCCTTCGGCTGCTGGCTGTTCAACTACTACGGTGTCAACATCTTCGTGACCGGCAAGCACTCGTACGCGGGCGTCTGAACCGCCGAGGGGCGACACTGGTCCCATGGCCGTCCTCCAGCTGCTGACACGACTGCCGAGGCCGATGGACCAGGTCTGGCCCAGCCTCTCCACCCCGGAGGGCCTGGCCGCCTGGTTCACCCCCACGGACGTCCTGCAACCGAGACTGGGCGGCACGGTCACCCTCGGCGAGCTGGGCACCGGCACGGTCACCGCCTGGGACGTCGACCGCATCGCCGAGTACACGGTCGACCCGGGCGGCAGAATCCGCTTCCACCTGGAACCGGACGGCGAGACGGCCAGCATCCTGCGCTTCACGCACGAGGGCGGCACCGAGTCGGAACAGACCTGGCGAGCCCGTTTCGAACGCCTGGCCGCATCACTGCAATGAAAACAGGCGCGAAGCGCCTGTTTTCAGGGGCGCGGGGAACTGCGCGACCAGCCCCCCCGGGCCCGCGGCCTAAGACGGCGGCAGACACTCCGCACCCGGCGGCTTCCCCTCTGGCCACGCGATGGTCACGAACCGCGACCCACCCCCCGGCCGCAGCTCCACCACCGGCACCGCCTTGTCGTACGGATTCCCGTGCACGTCGAGGCAGATCCACCCGCTCGCCCCGTCCACCCGCAGCGGCCCCTTCACCTGCGGCCACTGCAAGCCCACATCGGCCAGCGTCGGCACCGACCTCCCCTCCGGCACCGCCTCCCGGATCCCGTGCACCGCGAGCCGCATCGCGTCGTACGCGATGATCAGCTGCCCGTCCTCCAGGGCCACCGGCCCGACCGGCCCCACCGGCGCCCGCACCGCGCTCTTCAGCAGCTCGGTCAGCGCCGCCATGTCCGCCGCCGATCCGCCCGTCCGCGGGCTGCCCCTGCCCCACGCGTCCGGATGGGCCAGCGCGGTGTACCGGACGGTGAGCGTCGGCCCCAGCACGTTGCGGTGCAGGCTCCGCTCCCCGGTCAGGTACGACCCCTCGTCCCCGGTCAGCACCGTGAACCTCCGGTCCTGGCACCCCCGTGCGCCCAGCGCGTTGATGAACTGCCGCAGCTGGGTGTGGCGTCCGGCGAACAGGACCGTGTCGATGGACCGCGGGGTGCCGCAGATCAGCAGGGCGATCTGCCGGAACGTGTTCGCGGTCGTCCCCTCCTCGCTGCGGTCGGCCGGCGGGGTGAACGGCTGCGAGAGGTGCGGAGACCCCTTGATGAGCGCCTCGAACGAGGTCTGCAGCGTCCGGGTGTACGGGTCGCCGGGGCGGTCGTACACCAGCATCGCCCGGCCCGCGCTGACCTTCGCGAAGGAGGCGAGGGCGTGCGCCTCGTCGGTGTTCGTCGGTGACACCCGCGCCAGGCCGGGGTAGGGGTCCCCGCCACCCTGCCCGTTGGCGAGGTCGTCCGCCGTGATCGACGACCCGATCACCGGAATCCCCAGCCGGGTCAGCTCCTTGACGGCCTTCATGTTGGCGTCGGTGCTCTGCCCGACCCCCGCCACCGCCCGCAGCCGGTCGGTGCCGCCGGTCATGGCGGCGAGCCGGGTGACCATCTCCTGCCAGTACCGGCTGGTCGCCCCGGGGTTGGCCAGCACCAGCCGGATCGCGGGGGACTCCCCGTTGGAGGCGTGGTTGGCCTGGTACTGGGCCAGGTAGGCGCCCTGGAGCTCGTGCTGGATGTCGGCGAGGTTCGCCGCCGCCGTCGAGGTGTACGGCAGCATCACCGCGACCGTGACGTAACTCCCGGCCTTCAGGCGGGCGTTCTCCCTGGCGATGGCCCGCACGGTGGGCCGCAGCTGCGGGTGCCCGAAGTCGTACGCCGTCGTCGCCACCCCCACGCACTCGTCGCTGCCCTCCGGCCGGGCCACCCCGGGCGCGCAGGAGCGGTCGTCGTGGGTGAGCGTGCGCACGCCGAAGAACAGGCCCGTCAGCAGGCACAGCGTGACCAGCAGGGCCAGATAGCGGCGCAGCGGGATCTCCCAGACACCTTCACGCAAGCACGTGCCCACGCCCCGCCCCGCCATCACGCCACCCCGCTCCGCTCGTCGTCGCCCTCGTCGTCGTCCGGTTCCGCCAGCGGCCGCCCCGCGAGCGCCGCCGCCGGCCAGTCCCGGGAGGCCCGCCACAGCAGCGCGTTGCCGGCCGGCCGCAGGTTGGACAGCTGCTCCAGTTCGAAGCGCAGCCGGTCGGCCACCTTCGGGTCGGGCAGCACCAGCGGATCGGCGAGCTGCCACACGGCGTGCAGCACCCGCCGTACCCGCAGGTGGAGTACGGCGTCCACGCCCTCCGGCACCGGCTGCCGCGCGTCCGTGCGGCCGAGCGCCACCGCCGTCCGCCGGTCGCCGTGGCCGGTGGAGTCGTGGCCCTCGGCGTCATGGGCGTGGAAGTAGGGGGCGGAGGCGATGAAGCGCAGGGTGCGCAGCCAGCTCCGGGCGTCCAGGAGCGCGAAGCCGTCGCGGAGGTGGGCGACCGAGGGCCCGGCCTTGCCGAGGGCCAGCTGGTGGTGGAGCCGGAAGGGGGCGAGCCGGTCGGTGCCCAGATACTCGGCGTAGTGCGCGATCAGCGTCTCGTGGGCGGTGCGCCAGCCGCTGTGGTCGGCGTCCCGCAGGTGCAGCCTGAGCAGCAGGAGCGTGCGGACGAACGGGTCGCCGACGAACTGGCCGGGTGCGGCCGGCAGCCCCTCCCGGGCCAGCCGGCTCTGCAGGGCCCGTACGTCGGCGGGACCGAAGTCGTCCGGGAGCAGCGCGGCGGCCAGTGCGCACGCGGAGTCGTGGTCGTGGGCGGCGGCGAGGACCGTCAGCTCCTCCAGCCGGTCCGCCGGGACCAGCCGGTCGAGGAGCTGGAGGTGCGCGGGCGCGGCCGGGCCCTCGTCGGTGAGCCGTACGCCGGCCGTGAGCAGTTCGCCGAGCGCGCCGGTCCGCTCCGGGTTCTGTACGGCCGTCTCGGCGAGCAGGGCGACGCCCAGCGGGTTGCCGCCGGTCAGCCGGTGCACGGCAGGTGCGAGCCGGGGCGCGCCGGGGGTGTCCACGAGGTGCAGGGTGTCGTCGGGGCTCAGCGGCGGGAGGGCGACCAGCAGGGCCCGCGAGGACGGCGCGGCCGCGTCCGGTGTCCATTCGGTGCGCCGGGCGACCTCGGGCAGCTCCCGCCGGACGGCGTTGCGCAGCAGCTCGCGGCCGTCGCCGCGGACTCCGGCGACGAACGCCACGTGGTCGGCGACGCCGTCGGCGCGGTCGCGCAGCACCGCGTCCAGCAGTGCCGGTCCCGGTCCGGTCTGGGCGTTGTCGACCAGTACCAGCGGACGGCCGAGCCGCTGCATGCGCGGCAGCACCCCCGTGTACGCCTCGGTCAGATCGGCGAGCAGGGCCCGGACGAGGTACCGCTCGGCGTGCTCGCGGGAGGTGCCGCCGGCCCGGAAGTGCCCGGAGAGCAGGATCAGTCCGCGCTGGGCGTGGCCGCCCGCGTTCGGGTAGCTGCGGTACCAGACCGACGCCTTCTGGTGGCGGCGGCTGGCGAAGCCCTCGGCGACCGACTCCAGGGTGGCCTCGATGGCGCCGGACACCAGCGGTCCGGTGCCGGTCGCGGCGGCCACCACCTTCGCGGCGACCTTCCCGGCCCACCGCCCGGCGAACCCGCTGATCCACGAGCCGCTCTCGCCCAGCAGCAGGATCCGTTCCACCTCGCGCCGGATCCGCTCCGAGTCGGCGTCGCCCCAGCCCCCGGCGGCCACCGCGACCAGGCCGGACATCAGCCGCGGGAAGGTGATCCGGCCGGCGCCCGTCACCGGTTCGGCGAGCTGTTCGGCGACGACCAGCAGGGCCTGCGCGAGCGGCGACCAGGACTCGGCGGGCCGCTCGGCGGGCGGCGCCGCGAACTGCGCCTCCGCGCAGTCGACCAGCGCGACCGGGGTGTGCCGCTGGTAGGCGTCCCGCAACTCGCCCAGCACCGCGCTCTTGCCGAGCCCCCGCGCCCCGGTCAGCACGACGAACGGCAGCTCGCCGGGGTGTTCCAGAGGATGGGTACGGTGCTGGTACGGCCGTAACCCGACGATTCTCGGCACGAGCCCGGCCGGCTCGACATCGAACAGCGCCCCTCGCCCGTGCAACCGTCTGTGCAAGGCAGTCCCCCCTCAACGCAAGTGTAGAAAGGGGGCGTTGCTTCGGGCCAGATCGCGTGATGACTGTTGGGTCACGAATCCTGACGCTATGAGATCAGCCGACGGTGATCGAGTTCAGTTTCTCCCTCAGGTAGACGTGCGAGTCCACCGGTGGATACGTCACCCGTCCGACCGGTGCCGGTACGGACTCGACGGTGGTGCCCGGGGTGCACTCGCCGAAATAGACGAGGGACATCAGCTCCTCCGCGGGGGCGTCGGCGGGCGGGGGGAGCACCCGGTGGCGGCCGGAACGCCAGCGGTCGCCGGTCCAACGGGCCATCAGATCCCCGATGTTGATGGTGAGGGCCGCCGGGTCGAAGGGCGCGTCCTCCCAGCCGCCGTCGTCGGTGAAGACCTGGAGTCCGCCCTTGCCGGCCTGCCGGTCCAGGATGGTCACCGTGCCGAAGTCGGTGTGCGGGCCGATCCGGAACTGCCCCGGCTCGGGCTCGCCGATGACGTCGGTCCCCGGGTACCAGTTGATGTTGAAGCCGTACGTCGGATGGTCCATGTGCCGGCTGAAGAAGTCCCGTTCGAGGCCGAGCGCGTACCCCAGCAGGGACAGCAGTTCCTTCTCCAGCTCCGCCATCCGCTCCAGGTACTCCTCGCAGAGCGTGCGCAGTTCGGGGATCTCGGCCGGCCACACGTTGGGCGCGTACCACTCGGCGTTGACCACCGGGTCCGCGAAGGGCTCGTGGGTCGCGAAGGTCAGCGACTCCTTCAGGTCCGGCGGGGTCTCGGTGCCCTCGGAGTAGCCGTTGGCCTCCGCCTTCGGGCCCAGCCACCCCCGACCGCCGACCTTCGCCTCGTACGCGGCCTTCGTCTCGGCGGGCAGCGCGAAGAACGCGCGGGCGGCCGCCCGTACCGCGGCGCGCAGCTCCGGGGCGACCCCGTGCCCGGTGACGAGCAGGAAGCCGGCGGTCCGCAGGGCCGCGTCGACGGTCCGGGCGGTCTCCCGCCGGCCGGCCTCGTCGCCGTCCAGCCAGGGCCGCAGGTCGATGGTGGGGATCCAGGGGCCGGAGCCGGCACTCGTGCTATTCACCGATGTCCTCGTTCCACAGAGCCGGGTTGGTGTCGATGAAGTCACGCATCAGTCCGACGCACTCCGGGTCGTCCAGCAGGACGATCTCCACACCGTGCTCGGCGAGCCAGTCGTGGCCGCCGTGGAAGGTGGCCGCCTCGCCGATCACGACACGCGAGATGCCGAACTGACGGACCAGGCCGGAGCAGTACCAGCAGGGGGACAGGGTGGTCACCATGGTGGTGCCCCGGTACGTCCGCTGCCGTCCCGCCGCGCGGAAGGCGGCCGTCTCGGCGTGCATGGACGGGTCGCCGTCCTGGACGCGACGGTTGTGCCCGCGGCCGAGCGGCTCGCCGTCGGCGCCGTAGAGCGCGGCCCCGATGGGGATGCCCCCCTCGGCGAGACCGGCGCGGGCCTCGGTGACCGCGGTGGCGAGCCAGGCGCGGGCCTGTTCCTGGTCCAAAGGCTTCATGACTTCACTCTCCTGTGGCCGAAACACCGGGGCAACGTGCGGAAAGTACCCTCCGGGCAACCCGCAGCCGGACGAAATGTCAGCGCCGCGCTCCGCGCCCTGGAGGTCCCCGTGCCCGCACTCACCCTCCGCGAAGTCCTGGCCCTCGATCTGGTGCTGGCGGCCCGCCCCGAACTGCTCGCCGGAGAGGACGCCCTCGACCGTCCCGTCCGCTGGGTGCACTCCAGCGAGGTCTACGAGGGAGCCAACTTCCTGGACGGCGGCGAACTGCTCCTCACCAACGGCTTCGGGCTGACCGACGCGGCCGAGGAGGTGCGCCGCCGCTACGTCCGGGAACTGACCGCACGCGGCGCGGCCGGTCTCGCGGTGGAGGTCGGCCGGGCCCTGCCCGCCATGCCCGCGGAGGTGACCGACGAGGCCCGCCGGCTCGGCCTGCCCCTGCTGGCCCTGCACCGGGTCGTGCCCTTCGTCCGGATCACGGAGGCCGCCAACCGGGCGATCGTCGCGCGCGGGCTGTCCGGGCGGTCGGCGGCCCTCCCCCGGGGCGACGACCACACGGCGGCCCTGCTGGCCGACCTGGCCGACCGGGCCGCGCTCAACCAGCCCGAGGTGGACGCCCGCGCGGCGCTCGCCGGATTCCGTCCGGGGCCGGGGGCGCGCCTCATCGGGGTGTCGGTGCACGGGCCGCGGGAGACCGGCACCGTGGACCGGGCGGTACGGCTGCTGGGCGGAGCCGCGGTGCTCCGGGCGGCGTTCCCCGGAGACGTCCTGGCCCTGCTCGCGCTGCCGGCCGACAGCCGGGGCACGGCCGGCGGCCCCGGGGCGGGCGACCCGGTCCGCGCCGTCCAGGAAGCCTTCCGCACGGCCGCCGCCCCCGGTCTCGGCGCGGCCTCGGGGCTTGGTGCGGCTTCGGGGCTAGGCGCCGCCTCGGGGCTTGGTGCCGCTTCGGGGCTTGGTGCGGCTTCGGCGCTAGGTGCCGCCTCGGGGCTTGGTGCGGCTTCGGGGTTCGGTGCGGCCTCCGGGGTTGGTACCGCCTCCGGGCTCGGTGCGGCCTTGGTCGGTGCCGCCGCCGGGGCCGCCGTCGTGTCCGGGATCACCGTCGCCGTCGGGCACGCCGTCGACGCCGGGGCGGGCTGGCTGCACTGGAGCGAGACCCTGCGGGCGGCGCGGGCCAGTCTGGAACTCGCGCTGACCGTGCCGCCCGCCGAACCCGGCCCGGCCAAGGGCCCGTTGGTGACCTCCGCCCGTGCCCTGGCCCTGGAACGCGAGCTGACCCGGGGCGGGATCGCCGCCAACCGGGACCGCCTCGCCGCCCTGGTCCAGGGCACCCTGGGGGCGTTGCTGGCCTGGGAGGCGGCACACGCCAGCGATCTGGTCCGCACCCTGGAGGTGCATCTGCGCCACGGCTGCTCCCCGACCCGCACGGCCGCCCTCCTGCACATCGGCCGCCAGTCCCTCTACCAGCGGCTGGAGCGCATCGAGTCGCTGCTCGGCCTGGAGATCGACGATCCGGACCTGCTGGGGGAGCTGCTGACGGCGGCCTGCGCGCACCGGGTGGTGCGGGGCACCGGCGCGGCCCGGTCACCGGGGCTGCGGACGGTGGCCTGAGACACCGGCCCGGGACCTCACCCGTTCGAGGCAGTCCCGCGCGGCACCCGAGGGCATCCGGGTGCGTGCCCCGTCCGCCGCGCACACGCTGGGAGCGTGGGCCACGGGACCGGCGGTGAGGCGATGATCGTGACGGTGGTGGCGGTGCCGGACGGCGACACCGCGCGCATCTCCGTGGCCGAGGCACGCCGCCGGCTCGCCACGGACCCGTTCCTGCTCCTCGGCGTCGAGCTGCCCGAGGAGGCGGACCTGACGGAGGAGCCGCTGGTCCGGCGGCTCGGCCTGGACGACGAGGACCTGGAGTGGTTCGGCCGGCAGGACGCGTCCCCGCGGGCCGAGTTCCTGGGCGACACCGCCGGGTTCGTCGTACCGGTGGTCCACGAGGGCGGGGTCGCGGCCGTGCATGTCCTGGCCTCCGACCGCCACCTGCTGATCGTCCACTGGGGCCGCCGGGCCGGGCTGGAGCGGGCCATCACGGCCCAGGTGCGGCGGGAACGCCCGCACGACACCGTGGCCACGCTGTTCCTGCTGCTCCAGGAGGCGCTCTCGACGTTCCGCCGGGCCGCGGTGGACGCCCTGCTCCAGGTGGAGGAACTGGAGGACGACATGTTCGAGGCGCGGCGCCCCGAGCAGATCTACCAGCTCTCCCAGCTGCGCCGCCACTCCGCCGTCCTGCACCACGCGCTGCTGCCCTACCTCCAGGGGATCGACGAGGTGATCACCCGCAGGATGATGAGCCGTGACTTCCCGGTGGAACGGCAGCGGCTCGCCCAGGAGTTCCAGCGGGCGGGGCGCCTGGTCCTCGCGGACATCGAGTCCCTCCAGGACGCCACCCGCCGGGCCTTCGCGAGCTACGGGTCCCTGGTCGCGGGCGAACAGAACGGTGTGATCAACCGGCTGGCCATCGTGTCCGTGATCTTCCTGCCGCTGTCGTTCCTTACCGGGTTCTTCGGCATGAACTTCGAGTTCCTGACGAACCGGCTGGAGACCAGGGACGAGTTCTGGCTGCTCGCCGTGGGCCTCCAGCTGGTCGCCGTGCTCGGTTCGCTCTTCCTGCTGCACCGCAGCCGCATCTGGCGCCGGCTCCGGGACGACGACTAGGTGTGCCGGGGCGCCTGTGCGCGGGTGCGTTTGCGCAGGGCCGTGTAGAGGAGGGCGCTCACCGTGAAGCCGATCAGGGGGGTGATGTCGCCGAAGGACGGCCAGTGCTTCGGGACGTATCCCACATAGTCCTCCTGGTTGGAGAAGAGCGGGACGGAGACCGCGACGCCGGCCAACAGGGCCGCCAGACCCGGCCAGTTGGTGAAGGTGGGGTCGGTCAGCCGGGCGGCCAGCTCCTCGTCGGTCGCGGTACGGCCCTGCAACCACCGCTCCACCAGGACCACACCCAGCCAGGGCGCCACCCAGTACGCGATGACCAGCAGGAACGCCTCGTAAGCGGCGCCCGCGTCGTCGAGCGAGGCCCAGGCCGCCGCCGTACCGGCGATGCCGGACACCACGACCAGCGCGCTGCGGCTGAGCCAGGTCGGCAGCCGCAGGCCGAAGGAGGCGATGGAGATCGCGCCGGAGTACACGTTGAGGGCGTTCGCCGAGATGCCGCCGAGCATGATGGCGAGCAGCACGAGGTCGCCGAGCCAGCCGGGCAGGTGGCCGGTGAAGGCGGCGGTGGGGGTGGCGTCCTTCGGGGCGACGGTGGTCGCCGAGGCCGCGCCGATGACGGCGACGATCGAGACGGACACGAACAGGCCGACGGCCGGCCACAGCACGGTCCTCACCTTGTCCGCGGTGCGCGGCAGGTAGCGGGAGTAGTCGGTGGCGTACGGGTTCCAGCCGGCCGCGTAGCCCCAGGCCGCGCTGAACGCGAGCAGGAAACCGCCGATGCCGCCGCCGGAGCCGCCCCCGCCGAGGTCGGCGTCCTTGAACGTCCACACCCCGGCGAGCAGGAAGACGACCGCGAGCGCCGGGAACGCGTACTTCTCGAAGGTGTGCACGAAGTTGTGGCCGATGAACCCGATCAGGATCTCCGCGACCACGACGAGGAGGAGGGAGGGGAGCGGGCGCAGGCCGGTCAGGGTGTTCAGGGCGAAGGCCGCGCTCACGCTGTTCACCGCGAACCAGCCGACGCCCGCGAGGAGTCCGTTGGCGGCGGCGGGCAGGATGTTGCCGAGGCGGCCGAAGGAGAACCGGCCGATCACCATCTGCGGGACGCCGAACCGCGGGCCGTCCAGCGACAGTACGCCCTGGGTGAGGGCGCCGAGCGCGGTGCCCAGCAGGATCGCGGCGGTCGCCGTCCAGAAGTCGAGACCGAAGAAGAGGACCGCGATCACGCCGATGTAGACGGTCGCGAACTCGATGTTGGGAGAGGCCCAGGTCCAGAGCAACTGGAGGGGGCCGCCGTGGCGTTCGGCGTCGGGGATCGGCTCCGAGCCCGCCGCCTCCACGGCGATGACCCGGTCGCCGTACGCGGGGGCGATACTGCTGGTGGAACCGGCGGGAGCTGTCGTCATACGAGGTAAGTGTCGGGTTCGCCCCCGCCCTGGCCCAGGGGCGCACTGTCCGTTTCGGACGGCTCACCGGCGTACAACCTGCACGCACAGAGAAATTCCGGAGGGCGCGTCGTCCTCCGGAAGTCCTCTGGCGGTACCTGCGGACCGGTCAGCCGTTGGTGCAGGTGTTGCCGGCGGCCGGGTTGAGCACGCCGATCAGGTCGATGCTGTCGCCGCACGCGTTGATCGGGATGCTGACCGGGACCTCGACGACGTTGCCCGACAGCAGTCCGGGACTGTTGGACGCGGTGCCGGAGGCGTCCGCGCCGTTGTCGGCGAAGGCTGCGGTGGTGCCGCCGAGGGCGAGGGCCGCGGCGACGGCGCCGGTGACGGCGAGGGAACGGATGCGCATGACTGCCTCCTGGGGCGTCGGGGTGGGGACGCGTCCATCACAACCGCCCGCCACCGGGCCCGCATGCGCTGCTGGGCCGATCGGTGCAATCGGCCCTTGTCGCCGAGAAGACCGCGCCCTACGCGGCGAGGCGCTCCGCCAGCTCCTTCGCCTTGCCGGCCGCCTCCTGGAGGGCGCGGTCACGGGACGCCTCGTAGAGCGGCACCAGTTCGGCCATCGCCGGGTTCTGCGGGGCCATGGTCAGCTCCGGGACGATGAAGTCGACCTCCAGGCCGAGGGCTTCGCCGAGGAGCGCGGCCAGGTAGTTCTGGACGTACTCGAACGGCTCACGGGGAGTGCCCGGCGCGTACGAACCGCCGCGGCTGGCCACCACGGTGACCGGGGTGCCCTTGGCGGACGGGTTCTCACCGCCGGTGCGGCCGAACAGCACGACGTTGTCCAGCCATGCCTTGAGCGTCGAGGGGATCGTGAAGTTGTACATCGGGGCGCCGATGAGCACCGCGTCCGCCTGCTCCAGCTCCTCTATCAGGCGCACGCGGGCCGCGAAGGCCTCGGCCTGCTCGGGGGTGTGCGTGGCGGGGTCGGCGAAACCGGCGAGGTGGGAGGCCGCGGTGATGTGCGGCACCGGCTCCGCCGCCAGGTCGCGGTAGATCACCGTGCCGTCGGGGTGCTGCTCCTGCCACGCCTTGCGGAAGGCGTCGGTGACGGTGCGGGAGGCGGACATCTCGCCGGGGAGGAGCGAGGAGTCGATGTGGAGAAGGGTGGCCATGGGGGAACTCCAGACAAAACGGGGCAGACAGCCCGACGCGTGACCGCGGGGCTGAGGATTCGTACTCAGCTATAGATAGCACAGGTACTTACTTTTTTTCACCACCTGATGGTGAGGCTGTACCCTGATCCCATGGCGGTGGAGCAGGCCCATGACCCGGAACAGTGCAAAGGCGTGGACGTCGGCATCACGCGCGTCTTCCAGGTGCTCGGCAAGCGCTGGAACGGCCCGATCCTGTCCGTCCTGATGGACCAGCCCACCCACTTCGCCAACCTGCGCCGCGCCATCCCCGGCATCAGCGAACGCATGCTCTCCGACCGCCTCGCCGAACTCGGTGCCGCCGGACTCGTACTGCGCGAGGTCGACGAGGGCCCCCCGCTGCGCGTCGCCTACCGCCTCACCCCGGCGGGCGCCGCCCTGGAGCCCTCCCTCAAGGAGCTCGGCCAGTGGGCGAAGGACCACCTGCCCGACGGCCCCGGCCCCTGCTAGGCCGCGCCCCGGCCCCTGCTGGGCCGCGTCCTGGTCCTCGGCCGGACCGCACCGGACCCGCGCCCGCCCGCCACAGGTCCCCAAGGGCAGACCCGAGGGCAACTTGCCCCGCACGGACCGGAATCGGCCGACCACCGCTCCCGGCGGTCCTATGCTGACCGGGTCTCAGGGGGAGCGGGTCGGCGTGGGAGGGATCGTGGCAGCTCTGGAGCCGGGCGACCCCCGCTCCGTCGGCGAGTACCAGTTGCTGAGGCGGCTCGGCGCCGGCGGGATGGGCCGGGTCTTCCTGGGGCGGTCACCGGGCGGCCGGGCCGTCGCCGTGAAGGTCGTGCACGCCGAACTGGTCGCGGGGCAGCCCGAGTTCAGGAGCCGGTTCCGCCGCGAGGTGGCGGCCGCGCGCAAGGTCAGCGGTGCCTTCACCGCCCCCGTCGTGGACGCCGATCCGGACGCCCCGCTGCCGTGGCTGGTGACCAGCTACATCGCGGGGCCGTCGTTGCAGCAGGCGGTGACCGAGCGGGGTCCGCTGCCCGCCGCCGAGGTGCTCGCGCTCGCCGCCGGGCTGGCCGAGGCGCTCACCTCCATCCACGCGGCCGGGCTGGTCCACCGTGACCTCAAGCCGTCGAACGTGCTGCTCGCCGAGGACGGGCCGCGGGTCATCGACTTCGGGATCGCCCGCAGTGTCGAGTCGGCGACGATCACCCGGGCCGGGCTGATGGTCGGCTCGCCCGGGTTCATGTCGCCGGAACAGGTCGCGGGCGGCGAGGTGACCGGCGCGAGCGACGTGTTCTCGCTGGGCGCGGTGCTCGCGTACGCGGCGACGGGCGGCAACCCGTTCGGTGACGGGCCCACGCCGGCGCTGCTCTACCGGGTCGTGCACGACGACCCCGACATCAGCGCCGTCACCGACCCGGCGCTCGCCGAGCTCGTCGCCGCCTGCCTGGTGAAGGACCCGGCGCGACGGCCGTTCCCGCGGGAGATCCTGACCCGTGTCGGGCCGGCGCCCGACACCACGGCCCTCCTCACGAGACCCACCGCGGACCCCGGGGCCGACCTCGGAGACCCGGTCCCGCGGCCCGCCGGCCCCGACTTCACGGGCCGGGTTCCGCCGGTGGCGAGCCCCGGGGCCGGGCGTCCGGCCGCGCCACCTCCCGTCGGCTCCGACGCCGACTTCACGCATCCGGCCGCGCGGCCCGCAGAGGAGTCCGGCGGCGGTACCGCGCAGCCGGCCCCCCGGCCCGCCGCGATCCACCCGGCCACCCGGCTCGACCCCGCCCGGCACCCGGTGTCGTACCAGCAGAAGCCGGGCACGAGCCGTCGTACCCTGCTGTTCTCCGGGGGAGCCCTCGCCGTCGCCGCGCTGGCGGCCGTGCCGGTCGCGCACCTCGTGAACCGGGGCGGGAGCAAGAAGTCCCCGCCGCGTCCCGGCCGTTCGGTCTCCGTGCCCTCGCCGGCCGACGCCTGGCCGCTGGAGGAGACCTCGGGCACCGTCGCCGCCGACGACACCGGCCGGTACGACGGCACGGCCACCGCGGTCGGCTGGGGGCGGGGAAAGGACGGGGCCGCGCTGTTCGACGGCGGCACCAGCCAGATCATGACCGCGGGCCCGGTGCTCCACACCGGCAGGGGCCACGGCTTCACCGTCTCGGCGTGGGTGTCGCTGAGCAGACTGCCGGCGTTCTTCGCCACCGCCGTCAGCCAGGACGCCGGTGACGTCAGCGGCTTCTACCTCCAGTACTCGGCCGCCGAGAACCGCTGGGCCTTCGCCCGCCCCGACCTGCGCGCCCTGTCGTTCACCGTGCCGAAGCCGGACGTCTGGACCCATCTGGTCGGCGTCTACGAGGGCCGGCGCAACCAGCTCCTCCTGTACGTCGACGGTGTCCAGGAGGCCGGCATCGACGACGGCGACCCGGTCGCCGCCGACGGCCCGCTGGTGATCGGCCGTGCCACGGCCGGTGCCGCCCCGTCCGACTGGTTCCCCGGCTCGATCAAGCAAGTGCAGGTGTTCCAGCAGGCGTTGACCGCGGCACAGGTCAAGGCCCTGTTGTAACGGCGACGGCCGCCCCGGTGGCGTGGGGAACGGGCCACCGGGACGGCAAGGGTGGTGCGGGTGCTGCCGCGAGCGGTCAGCCGGCCGCGCCCACCGCGACGTCGTCGGGACGCAGCTCGCCCTCCTCGTCGACGTCCGGCGGGATCGTCGACAGCGCGCTGGCGTGCAGGTCCTGCGTGCGGATCAGGGCGAACCCGATGAACGCGGCGATGAAGCCGAGGATCGCGCACAGGGTCATCGCGCTGTGGAAGGCCGACATGAACGCGTCCCGGCCGGCCGCCAGCACCTGGTCCTGGAGCGCGCCCGCACCCTTGGCGACCGCGCCGAAGGAACCCGCGCTGATGCCGTGGGCGGCCTGCTCGGCGGTGTCGTGCCCGAGCTGCCTGCCGACCGCGGACGAGGTGAACTCGTCCGTCACCCGGTTCTGGAAGAACGCGCCCACCCCGGCGATGCCGACCGCGATGCCCACTTGCTGGAAGGTCTCGTTGATGCCGGAGGCCACACCGGACTTGGCCGGTTCGGCCACCCCGATGGCCAGCGCCGCGCGGGCCGGGTTGAAGGCGCCCATGCCGAAACCGGCGACCAGCATGCTCGGGATCAGCACGGTCCACGACGAGTCGGCGTGCGTCAGGGTGAGGAGCAGCAGCCCCACGCCCATGACCGCGGTGGAGCCGCCCAGCAGGATCCGGAAGGGCACCTTGCCGATCAGTCCGCCGCCGAGCGCGCCCGCCACGAACATCGCGCCGGTCAGCGGCAGGAACCGCAGGCCCGCGCCCCACGCGTCGTTGCCCAGCACGTTCTCCAGGTAGCTGGTCTCGAAGAAGACCGAGGGCAGCGCGCCGGCGTTGCCGATCATCGCGACGAGCGAGATGCCGACGAAGGTCGGGCTGCGGAAGAACGCGGGGTCGATCATGGCGCGCTCGCCGAGCCGGCGTTCGATCAGCACGAAGACGGCCAGGAACACCGCGCTGACCGCGTAGAGCGTCAGGGTCTGGGCGCTCGTCCAGCCCTCCTCGGGGGCCCGGATGGTCGCGAAGACCAGGGCGCCGAGCGCGATGCTGAAGGTGGTCAGGCCGCTCCAGTCGGTGGGATGGGCCCGCTTGTTGAGCGATTCGCCGACCTTCACGGCACCGACGAGCAGGGCGGCGACACCGACCGGCACGTTGATGTAGAAGATCCAGCGCCAGGACAGCGCGTTGATCAGCGACCCGCCGATGAGCGGACCGGCGGCGACCGCGAGGCCGACCGCGGCACCGAAGGCGGTGAAGGCGGTGGCGCGCTCCTTTCCGTGGAACTCGGCGCTGAGCAGCGCGGGGCCGACGGCGAACATGATCGCGGCGCCGACGCCCTGGACGGCGCGGAAGCTGCTCAGCAGGGTGGCGTCACCGGCCAGACCGCAGGCCAGCGAGGCCACGGTGAAGATGGCGAAGCCCACCTGGAACACCTTCTTGCGGCCCACGCGGTCGGCGATCGAACCCGCCGCCACCAGGAAGATCGCAAGGGTGAGGGCGTAGGCGTCGAACACCCACTGGAGGTCGGAGAAGCTGCTGTTCAGTGACTTGTGGATCTGCGGGAGCGCGATGGACACCACGCTCAGATCCAGCATCAGCATGAACGAGCCCAGCGCGACGATCCCGAGTGTCCACCACCTCGTGGGAGACGGTGCGCGTTCTGCGGACATGCCAAGGGCTCCAATCAACAGGATCCGTAGATGATGGAAATCTAGATGATTGGAATGCTGGTGGTCAATGACTCCAGTGATCGGACAGTTCTACGGTCGGTGATCCGGTCGGTCCGGGAGTGGGCGCACGGAAGCGGGGGCGGTGCTCGGCCGGTGGGCCGAGCGCCGCCCCCGCGAGGGGAACCGGAGTCGGGTCAGTCGGTGCAGACGGATGCGGGCCAGCGGCCCGCCAGCATGGTGCCGAGCATGTCCCGCAGCAGGTCGCGCTCACCCTCGGGCAGACAGCTGAAGAACGCCGACTCGGTCTCGGTGACCACCTTGTCGGCCGCCGCCAGGGCCTCGCGGCCGGAGTCGGTGAGGATCAGGTTGTAGCGCCTGCGGTCGGCGGGGTTGCGCCGGCGCTCGACGTGCTGGTTGCGCTCCATCTCGTCGATCACCGTCACGACCGTGGTCGGATCGAGGTTGAGCAGCCGACTGAGGTCCTGCTGGGAGAGTTCGGGCCCGCCGGCCAGTGCGGCCAGCACGAAGAAGTACCGCATCCGCATGCCGAGCGTGGCCAGCGCCTTCTCGACGTCCTCGACCAGCACGAGCCCGGCCTTGTGCAACAGGTAGCCGGGGCGTTCGGCAATGAGGAAGTCCTTCCGGGGTGACAGCCGTTCCCCGGCCGGCTCGGCGTTCCCGCTGGGCGCCATGCGCGTGCTCCCTCCAACCGTTTGATTCTCCACGATCGAAGATACCAACGCTTTGCGCAAGGCGACAGCGCCGGGCCCCGTGGGCGACCGGGGGTGGGTCGAGTGGGTCGAGTGGCCGAGTGGGCGGAGGGTGGCGGGTTCCGGTGTGGTCGGCGGTGGGGGTCGCGGGTGGCCGGTGGCCGGTTGCGGAAGGTTGTGGAAGGTCCGCCGTGGAATCCCGCGGGCGGCCCGGGGGCGGGAGCGGAGGGCCGGAGGGGGCGCGTCGGCGGGGCGTGTGGGGGGTGTGTGTGCCGGATCCGGAATTCGCCGGCGTCTTGCGGAATTTAATCGTCCTTAACCTCTATTGGCGCCCTGGGCAACGGTCGCGCAGGTGATGTGATGCGCGTCACGTGGCCCGGAGTTGATTCTCTGTTACTGTCCAGAACATAGCGTTCGAGTGCGGGATCGTCAGCCGACATGGGGGTCGGTTGAAACAATGAACCTTCACCCGACAGATCGTTTCGAATTCAACGGGGGAAACATGAACGGTTGTCGTTCCGGGCCCGCATAGGGTCCCGTATCCATACATCACCGGCCCTTCGGGCTGTCTTCGGTGCGGCGCACCCGTGCGTCCGTGTCCCTTCGTCATGCCTGTTCACAGACGTGCGCTGAGACCCTTGCGTCGCCCTGTCGCTTTTCGGTACCGGCTGCCCCGCTCGGGCTGCCCGGTTTCATCGTGATGTCCGCGTGGATTTCCGCGCGGGCATTTTCCCGGCGCTTCCGTGCGCCGATCCCTGGGGGAGAAGAATGCGTAGGACCACTGCTGCGGCCGGTGAATCCGCAGCGCTGGCTGAGGAATTCGAAAAGTGGCTCGGTGATCCGGAACTGGCCACCAATTCCGTGTCGTTCCGGCGCGGCCTCGAACTGGACGAACGGGACGAGCTGCCGGCCGACGGCATCGACCAGGTCCGGGCCTTCGGATTCAGCCGGTATTTCGTGCCCGAGTCCCTGGGCGGCGAACTGCGGACCACCGAGGACATCCTGATGCTCACCCGGGTGCTCGCCCGCCGGGACATGAACGTGGCGGTCAGCGAGAGCACCCAGGTGTGGACCATGCTCGCCTGGATCGCCGGAGACACCGAACAGCGGGCGAAGACCGCCGCCACCCAGCTGCGCGGCGGCATGGTGCCCTGCCTCGCCTACTCGGAGAACGGCCACGGCGCCGACCTCGCGGGCAACGACTTCACCGCCGTCCCCGACGCCGGCCAGTACGTGCTCACCGGCGAGAAGTGGCCCATCAACCGGGGCCGCACCGCCACCCACGTCGTGGTCCTCGGCACCACGGGCGACGCGGACACCCCGGCCAAGCGCCGGCAGTCCCTGTTCCTCGTCGACCGGGAGCAGATCGTCTCCGGCACGGTCTCCGGCGTCCCCCGCGTCCCCACCTACGGCCTGCGCGGCTGCGACATCAGCGGGGTCGCCTTCGACCACGTCCGGGTGGACGCCTCCGCCCGGCTCGGCGCCGAGGGCGAGGGCCTCGAACTCGCCCTGCGCGGCCTGCTGGTCACCCGCACCTTCTGCACCGGACTCTCCCTCGGCACCGGCGACACCATGCTCCGCACGGTCGGCGGCTTCCTCGCCGGCCGGCAGCTGTACGGCGGCCCCGCCGGCGACATCCCGTACGTCGCCGAATCCCTCGCCGGCGCCTACCTCAGCCTGCTGCTCGCCGAGTGCGAGAGCCTCGTGGCGATGCGCGGACTCCACCTGTACACCGAGGAGTTCAGCATCTGGGGCAACCTCGCCAAGGTGCAGGCGGCCCGGCTCGTCGACACCAGCACCAAGGTGCTCGCCCGCGCGCTGGGAGCCCGGTACTTCATGCGGGCCCCCGAACACGCCGGGATGTTCCAGAAGATGCTCCGGGACGGCGCCGTCGTGTCCGTCTTCGACGGCAGCGAGCCGGTCTGCCTGGACAGCATCGCGCTCCAGCTGCCTGCCATGGCCAAGGCCCACACGCAGCCCCGGGACGAGGACTGGAGCACCCTGTACGACCTGCGGGCCCCGCTGCCCGCCTTCGACCCGGCCCGGGTGAGCGTCTTCGGCCGCGGCCGGGACGCCACCTTCGCGAGCCTGCCCGCGCTGATCGCCCGGCTCGCCGGGACCGCGGCCACCGACGGCTGCCCGGAGTCCCGCCTCGCCGCGCTGCGGGAGAGCGCCGAGGGGCTGCGCCGGGACCTCGACGCGCTGTACGAACGGGCCGGGGAGATCCGCCGGTCACCTGCGGCCCGCACCCCGCAGCCCTCGGAGACCGCCAAGACCACCTCGCCGCGGCTCATCCGGGTCGCCGAGGAACTGTGCTCCCTGCACGCCAAGGTCGCCGCGCTCGGCATCTGGCTGTACAACCGCGACCACCTCGACGCGTTCTTCGCCGACGGCACCTGGCTGGCGGCCGCCCTCGCCCGCGAGGAGATCCACCGGTACGACGCCGGCGACCTCGACCCCGCCGCGGCCCGGCAGCTCCTCGACCGGATGACCGCGCAGCGGGACCGCAACGAACTCTTCTCGCTGCGCACCGTGCGCCTCGCGGGCCCCGGCACGCACGAGGCGGGCGGGGACACCGAGCCCGCCGTCGCCTGACCGCCCCACCCATCCTCCACACCGGACCAGACGAACCAGCCGAACCGGACAGACCAGCGGAAGGGCCTGACCAGCCATGAGCACGAAGAACCTGACGATCGACGACGTGAAGAACGTACTCGTCCACGCGGTGGCCGCCGAGGCCGGTCTCGAACCCGCGGAACTCGCGACCGACCAGCCCTTCACCTCCTACGGCCTGGACTCCATGGCGGCGCTCGCCGTCGGCATGGAGATCGAGGACGCCCTCGGACTCACCGACCCGCCGGTGGACCTGCTGTGGGACCACCCCACCGTGGACGCCCTGACCGAGGCGCTCTGGAAGCTGCTGGCCGGCGAGTCCGTCCCGACCGCCGCGGACGGCCGGCGATGAACGACACGGCACCCGGCGCCACCGGGTCCCCGGCGGCCGCCCCGCCCCGCCTCAACGCCCAGCAGGCCGGCCTCTGGTTCATCCACGAGGCCGACCCCGGCTGTGCCGCGTACCACATCGTGTTCGGGGCCGAGGTCACCGTCGACGCGGAGTCCGACGCCGCCCCCCGGGCCAGGCGGATCCTGGACGACCTGATGCGCGAGCACGACGCCCTGCGGATCGCCTTCCGGCCCGGACCCGACGGCCCGGTCCAGTGGGTGCACGACTCCGTGCCCGTGGACGTCCGGCACACCGACGCCCGAGACCTGGACCCCGAGGCGCTGCGGGCCCTCGTCAGGACGGACAGCCGTATCCCGTTCGACCTGTCCCGCCCGCCGCTGTGGCGCGTGCACCTCTACCGCACCGCCGAACGCACCTGGGTGTTCACCGCGGTCGTCCACCACGCGGCGGCCGACTTCTGGTCGCTGGCCCTGCTGATCTCCGAGGTCCGCTCCCGGCTGGCGGGCGAGACCGGCCCCTTCACCCTCGACGGCACCGCCTTCGCCGCGTACGCCGAGGAACAGCACGACTTCCTCGGCAGCGACCGGGCGCGCGCCCTGCTCGAACGGGAGGCCGAACGGCTCGCGGACGCGCCGCCCGGCCTCGACCTGTATGGGGACCGGCCCAGGCCGCCCGCCCCGTCGTACGACGGCGGCTCGACGCCGTTCACGGTGCCCGCCGAAGTGACCGAAGCGGTAAGGCAGTTGGCCCGGGACACCGCGACCACGCCGTACATGGTGCTGCTGGCCGCCTACTTCGTGCTGCTCAGCAGGCTCAGCGGCCAGTCCGACGTCCTCGTCGGCACCCCCACCTCGGGGCGGCTCCAGCGCAGGATGCGGGACGCCATCGGCAACTTCGTCAACACCGTCGTCGTCCGCGGCGAGGTCGACGAGGAGTCGACGTACCGACAGCTGCTCGGCTCGGTGCGCGCCCGGGTGCTGGAGGCGACGCGGGCCCAGGAGCTGCCCTTCCCGTGGCTGGTACGGGAGCTGGCGCCGCCGCGCGACCCCAGCCGGACCCCGCTCTACCAGGCCGGGTTCGCCTGGGACCGGCTGCCGTTCCTCACCGACATGGACGAGTTCTTCCTGCTGGAGCCCGGCCAGGACGCCGGGCTGACCGTGGCGGGCGCGGCGCTGCGGCCGTACCCGCTGCCCCAGCAGGAGGGCCAGACCGACCTGTGGATCGAGATGGGCGCCGAACGCGCCGGTGCCTACGCCGGTGTGCTGCGCCACAACACCGACATCTACACGGCGGACACCGCCCGGGAGATCGCCGCCACCTTCGTCACCACCCTGGAGACGCTGGTCGGCCGCCCGGACGAGCCGCTGCGCGCCCTCGCCCGCGGCGACGCCCGGCAGCTGGCCGCGCTCACGGAGTGGGGGACGGGACCGGAGCGCGAACTGCCCGCCGCCCGACTCCCGGACCTCGTCCGGGACCGCGCCCGCCGGACACCCGAAGCGATCGCCGTGGTCGCCGACGGCACGGAGTGGGACTACGCCCGGCTGCTGGCCGAGACCGAGCGGGTGGCGGCGGCCCTGCGCACGGCCGGTGTCGCGGCCGGCGACCGGGTCGCGGTGCTGGCGGAACGCGGCGCACCGCTGGTGGCCGCCCTGCTGGGCGTCCTGGCCGCCGACGCGGCCTACGTCCCGCTGGACCCCGGGCTGCCCGCCGAACGCCTCACCTACATGGCGACCGACTCCCGGGCCCGCCTCCTCCTCACCCAGACCCACCTCCGGGACGCCTGGCCCGCCGCCCTCCCGGCGCTCCGCCTCGACGACCTGGAAGCGGGAACCGAGGGCACGACACCCGGGGCCGCGGCGGAACCGGCCCAGGCGGGCGGTGCCGACCTGGCGTACATCCTCTACACCTCCGGTTCCACCGGGCGGCCCAAGGGGGTGGCGATCCCGCACCGGGCGCTGGTCAACCTGCTGCTCGGCATGCGGGAGGAGACCGGGTTCGGGGCGTCCGACAGCCTGCTCGCCGTCACCACGGTGTCCTTCGACATCGCTGGGCTCGAGCTCTTCATGCCGCTGGTGGCCGGCGGCCGGGTCCTCGTCTGCGACAGCGCGACGGCCGCCGACGGCGCCGCCCTCGCCGCCCGCATCGAGGACTCCGGTGTCACCTGGATGCAGGCCACGCCCACCTCGTGGCGCATGCTCCGGGACGCCGGCTGGACCGGTACCGCCCGGCTGAACGTGCTCTGCGGCGGCGAGGAACTGCCCCTGGACCTCGCCGAGTTCCTGACCGCAGGGACCGCGAGCGTACGCAACGTCTACGGCCCGACGGAGACCACCATCTGGTCCTCCGCCGGCCCCGTCGACCCGGCCACCGGCGTCGACATCGGCGCCCCCGTCGCCAACACCCGGCTGCACGTCCTCGACCCGCAGGGCCGCGCAGTCGAGCCCACGTTCCCCGGCGAGCTGTGGATCGGCGGCGACGGCCTCGCCGTCGGCTACTGGGACCGGCCGGAGCTGACCGCGGAACGGTTCGTCACCGGCCTGCCCGCGGCCCCCGGTGAACGCCTGTACCGCACCGGCGACCGGGCCCGCTGGACCGGCGACGGCCGGCTGCTGCACCACGGCCGCCTCGACCACCAGGTCAAGCTCCGCGGCTACCGCATCGAACTCGCCGAGGTCGAGACCGTCGTCAAGGCCGTCGACGGGGTCTCCACGGCCGTCGTCGTCGTACGCGACGACCGGCTCGTCTGCTACCTGGTGCCCGAACCCGGCGCCGAGCCGAAACCGGCCGACGTCAGGGCGGCCGCGGCCGTGTCCCTGCCGCAGTACATGGTGCCCTCCATCGTCGTCGTCCTGGACGAACTCCCGCTGACCGCCAACAAGAAGATCGACCGCAACCGCCTGCCGGCACCCGCCGTCACCTCGGACGCCGTCTTCGAGAAGCCGCGCGACGCCACCGAGATCACGCTGGCCCGGATGTGGACCGAGATCCTCGGCATCCCGGAGGTCGGCGTCCACGACGACTTCTTCGACGTCGGCGGCCACTCCCTGCTCGCCGTCCGGCTCAGCGCGGCCATCCGCGACGAGTGGGACGTCGACATCCCCATCTCCGAACTGCTGCGCCACGGCACCGTCGCCGAACTCGCCACCCTCGTCCGGCGCGGCGGCCAGGACACCCCCCGGGGACCGATCGTCACCCTCCGGGAGGGCGGCCCCGGGCAGCGCCCGCTGTTCCTGTTCCACCCCTTCGGCGGCACCGTCTTCTGCTACGTCGAACTCACCCGCCACCTCCCCGAGGGCCGCGCCGTGCTCGCGGTGGAGGCACCCGGCATCGAGAACGAGGGCGAGGCCGAGATCAGCGTCGAGGCCATGGCCACCCGCTACCTGGAACACATCAGGGAGATCCAGCCGCACGGCCCGTACGCCCTCGGCGGCTGGTGCTTCGGCGGGGTGATCGCCTACGAGGCGGCCGGACAGCTGCGCGCCGCCGGCGAGCAGGTCGAGCTGCTCTTCGGCATCGACAGCCGGGCGCCCATCGAGGCGAACATCCCGGAGTCCTCCGACGACGCGACGATCCTCTCCTGGTTCGCGCGGGACCTCGCCGTGCCCTACGGCAAGACCCTCGACATCCCGGCGGAGCTGCTGCGCGAACTCGGCGGCGAGGCCGCCTTCGACCACATCCTGCGGGAGGCCGCCGCCCTCGGCGTGCTGGCCGAGGACGCCGACCGGGCGCAGATCCTGCGCTACTTCGAGGCCTACCTCGCCAACGGCATCGCCCTGCAGACCTACCTTCCCGAACCGAACGACCTCGACTACCTGCTGCTGCGCGCGGTCGACGAGCCCGCCGGGTACGGGCCGCAGCTCGGCTGGGACGCCCTGGTCAAGGGCGCGCTGCGGGTCGTCGACGTCGCCGGGGACCACAACTCGGTGATGTACCCGCCGCACGCCGCCGTCGCCGCCCGGGCCATCAGCCCGCACCTTGGAGCCTCCGATGATCACAGCTGAGTACTCGTTCGACCTTCCGGTACCGCCCGAGACGGCGTTCGCGCTCGTCTCCGACCCCGAACAGGACCCCGTGTGGCAGGCGGCCTGCGTGGAGTCGCGGCTGCTGAACGGACCCGCCCGGGAGGGCTGCCGGTACCAGATCACCTTCGCGCTGGTCGGCAAGCGGATGACCTTCACCGTCGAGATCGACAGCTACGAACCCGGCCGCCTCTCGAAGTTCCACGTGCTGGACGGCCCGTTCACGTACTACGGCACCTACGCGTACTCCGCCGGACCGGCCGGCACCACCACCGTGGACTGGACGTTCGACGTCGAGCCCGGGGACTACTTCGGGATCATGCCCAAGTCCCTGCTGCGCAAGGTGCTCGTCAACTCCGTCAAGAAGGACTCCGCAAAGCTCGCCGAGAAGCTCCGGCACCAGGCCGGCAGCCGCTCCTGATCGGCCCGCCCCACCTCACGCAGACCTCCTGGAAGGGAGAGGCAGACCATGTCGGAACAGCACACGGGACGAGACACGGCACAGGACCGGGCCGGCCGTACGAAGGTCGTCGTCACCGGTCTCGGCACCATCACCCCGCTCGGCGGTGACGTCGCCGGTACCTGGGAAGCGATGGTGCGCGGCCGGAGCGGGGTCCGCCGCCTCGACGCCGAGAACCAGCCGGAGTCCTGGACACAGGAACAGCACGACATGCCCCCGCAGCTCGGCGCGCCCGTGGCGGTCGAGCCGGGCAGCGGCCTGGAGCCGATGCAGCGCCGGCGCCTGAGCCGGTCCGCCCAGCTCGCGGTCACCGCCGCGGAGGAGGCGTGGCACGACTCCGGGCTCGACACCGCACTGGTGGTGCCGGACCGGGTCGCCGTGATCGTCTCCGCCGCGCTCGGCGACATGACCGCGATCATCAACGGCTGGGACGCGCTGCGTTCGCGCGGCTGGAACCGGGTGCCGCCGCTGACCGCGCCGATGTCCATGGGCAACGGTTCCGCCTCGGCCGTCAGCATGCTGGTGAACGCCCGTGCCGGCGTCAACACCACCGTCAACGCCTGCTCGTCCGGCACCCAGGCACTGGCGACGGCCGCCGACATGATCCGGCGCGGCACCGTGGACGTCGTGGTGGCGGGCGGCGCGGAGGCACCGCTGCACCCGCTGGTCCTCGCCTCGTTCGGGGCGATGCGGGCGCTGTCCAAGCGCGTCGACGACCCGGCCGGCGCCGCCCGCCCGTTCGACGCCGCGCGGGACGGGATGGTGCTCGGCGAGGGCGCCGGCATCCTGGTCCTGGAGTCCGAACGGCACGCCCGGGAACGGGGCGCGCGGGTCTACGCCGAGCTCGCCGGTGTCGGCATCACCTCGGACGCCTACCACGTCGTACAGCCCGACCCGACCGGAGCGGGCACCGTCCGGGCGGTCCGGGCCTCGCTCGCCGACGCCGGTGTCACCCCCGCGGACGTCGCCCACTTCAACGCCAACGGCACCGCCAGCCAGGCCGGTGACGCGGCGGAGGCACGGGCGATCCAGGCCGTGTTCGGGGCTGCCGGGCAGGGACCGGCGGTCTCCGGGACCAAGTCGATGACGGGCCACAGCCTCGGCGCGGCCGGCGCCATCGAGGCCGTCACCACGGTCCTGTCCCTGCACCACGGCCTGGTGCCGCCGACCCTCAACTTCACCGCCCCCGACGAGGACGTCTCGATCGACGTGGTGCACGGCAGCGCGCTCAAGCTGGGCAGCGAACAGCTCGTCGCGGTGAAGAACTCCGCCGGGTTCGGCGGCCACAACGTGGCGCTGACCTTCCGGGGGAGCGCCGCTCCCCGCGGCGCCGAGGGGAGCTGAGGTGCGGCTCGCCGAACAGACCCGGACCCGGCCCACGGGGCGCGGGTCCGGGCGGCCCCACGCCTCGCTGATCGTCGCGGGCAAGGACCGGCCGGGCATCGTCGCGGCCGTCGGCGCGGTGCTCAGCGACCACGGCGCGAACATCGTCTCCCTGGACCAGTACTCCGACGACCCGCAGGGCGGCGCGTTCTTCCAGCGCACGGTCTTCGGCCTCGACGACCTGCCGGCCGCCCTGCCCGCCGTCCGGGACGACCTGACCGGCCTGACCGCCGAGGGCTTCGACCTCGACTTCACCCTGCGGGACCTCGGGGTGCCCGGCCGGGTGGCGATCTTCGCCTCGAAGGCCGACCACTGCCTGCTCGACCTGCTGTGGCGGCACCGCAGGGGCCAGCTGCCGGTCTCGGTCGCCATGGTGATCTCCAACCACCCGGACACGGCCGAGGAGGTGCGCTCCTTCGGCATCCCCTTCTTCCACGTGCCGTGCTCAGGGCCGGACAAGTCCGCCGCCGAGGCCGAGCAGCTGCGGCTGCTCAAGGGCAACGTCGACTTCGTCGTGCTGGCCCGCTACATGCAGATCCTGTCGGCCGACTTCATCCGGCAGGCCGGTGTGCCGATCATCAACATCCACCACTCCTTCCTGCCGGCGTTCGTCGGCGCCGGTCCCTACGCCAGGGCCAAGGAACGCGGCGTCAAACTCGTCGGCGCCACCGCCCACTACGTCACCGAGAACCTGGACGAGGGCCCGATCATCGAGCAGGACGTGGTCCGGGTCAGCCACGCCGACACCGCGGCCGACCTGCAACGACGCGGTGCCGACGTGGAGCGGGCGGTGCTCTCCCGTGCGGTGCTCTGGCACAGCGAGGACCGCGTGATCCGGCACGGCAACCACACCATCGTCTTCTCCTGACACGAGCACCGACGACCGATGACCGACGACCGATGACCGATGACCGATGACCGATGGTCGATGACTGAGAAGGGGCGGCGGGATGAGCCGGGACAGTGACGTGCTCGTGACCGGGCTGGGGGCGCTGACACCACTGGGCGGGAGTGCGGCCGAGTCGTGGCAGGGGCTGCTCGACGGCCGGTCCGGGATACGCGCGCTGGGCGGTGACTGGCCCGCCGAACTGCCGGTGGGGATCGGCGGACCGCTCGCCGCGGACCCGGTCGAGGCGATCGGCCGCGTCCTCGCGCGCCGCCTCGACCGCACCGAGCAGATGGCGGTGGCGGTGACCCGGGAGGCCTTCCAGGACGCCGGGAGACCCGAGGTGCCGCCGGAACGGCTGGCGGTGGTGATCGGCACCGGGATCGGCGGGCTGCTGAGCACGCTGGCGCAGAACGCCGTGTACGAGGAGCACGGCATGCGCAAACTGTCGTCCTACGCCGTGCCGATGGTGATGCCGAACGGCCCGGCGGCCTGGGCCGGCCTGGACCTGGGGGCGCGGGCCGGAGCGCGGGCCCCGGTCAGCGCCTGTGCCTCGGGCGCCGAGGCCGTCGCGCTCGGGCTCGACCTGATCCGGCTGGACCGCGCCGACGTGGTGGTCGCCGGCGGCACCGACGCCTGCCTGACTCCGTTCATGGTGGCGGCGTTCACGCAGATGAAGGCGCTGTCGCAGCAGGGCGGCGACCCGGCCGCGGTGTCCCGGCCGTTCGACGCCGCCCGCTCGGGCTTCGTCATGGCCGAGGGCGCGGCCGTCATGGTCCTGGAACGCGCCGCGTCCGCCCGGGCCCGGGGCGCCCGGGTCTACGGCGCGGTGGCCGGCGCGGCGGTCACGTCCAGCGCCCACCACATCTCCGCGTCCGAACCCGAGGGACAGATCACGGCGATACGGGCGGCGCTGCGGGACGCGGACCTGGCCCCCGCCGACATCGGGCACGTGCACGCCCACGCCACCTCGACCCCGGGCGGCGACCTCGCCGAGGCCGAGGCGGTGGCGAAGGCCGTCGGCGCGCACCCGGTGGTGACCGCCACCAAGTCGATGACCGGTCACATGCTGGGCGCCTCCGGCGCGTTCGGCGCCCTGGCCGCCCTGCTGGCGCTGCACCACGGCGTGGTCCCGGCCACCCGCAACCTGGACGAACCCGACCCGCAGGTGGGGCTCGACGTGGTCACCGGCGCCGCCCGCACCGGCCGCTGGGAGGCCGCGCTCGCGAACTCCTTCGGCTTCGGCGGCCACAACGTCAGCCTGGTGCTGACCCGCACGAACTGACACACGGCAAGACGGAAGACCGCAAGACGGCAAGACCGCAAGTCGGAAAACGGGAAGTCGGGCGACGGGGGACAGGACGATCATGACGATCGGGGTACTGGGAACGGGCCGTATCGCCACCACGCTGGCGGTGCTGTTCGCCCGTGCCGGACACCAGGTCCGGCTGGGCTCGGCGGACGCCGGGCACGGGCGCGGGACGGCGGCCAGGCTGGGCTGTCCGGAGCTGACCGGCGGGTCCTGCGAAGAGGCCGTCGCACGGGCGTCCGTGGTGATCCCCGCGGTCCTCGGCGTACCGGGCGCGGTGCAGGTGCTCAGGCCCTGGCGGGCGGCCGTGCGCGGGAAGATCCTGGTGGACGTCACCAACCCGTTCACCGGGGACCACACCGACTTCGTCGGACCCTGGGCCCGCGGCGGCACCGCCGACCTGGCGGCCGCGTTCCCCGGGGCGCGGCTCGTGGGGGCCTTCAAGAACGTGTGGTGGGAGCACCTCGCCGACGGCGACGCGTCCGCCGTCCCGGACATCCAGGTGGTCTCCGACGACGCGGAGGCGAAGCAGGCCGTCCTGCGCCTGTGCGCCGCCACCCCCTACCGCTACGCCGACGGCGGCGGCCTCGACCAGGCCGGCCGGGTGGAACGCATGGCCCTCTCGGGATCCCGCACCAGAAGGGGTTTCGCGGCCTGACCCCGGCCCGTGCGTTCCTCAGTCCGTGCGCGGGTCGTCCGGCTTCAGGGACTTCAGGAACTCCGGGTTGTCGTCCGGCGCGACCCACCGCTCGCGGGGCTGCCGTGCCTTCCCCGCGACCAGCCAGGCCACCGGGCCGACCAGAACCTCCCCGAAGAGCAGGATGACCAGCACCCACGCGAGTTTCGGCAGGGCGCGGACCTCGTCCTCGGGGGTGTTCAGGCAGTCCACGAAGGCGTAGATCCACAGTGCGAGGACCAGCAGGAAGGGCAGATACCTGAGCATGGCGGCCAGGGTAGCGGGTGGGTGCCGTCCGGTCCCGGGGGCACGGGCGTGATCGCCTTCGGCCGGAGCCCGGCCGGCAGCCGCGCCTGAACCCCTTCGGCCCGGGGCGCGCTCAGGCGGGTGCTGAGCTCTCGCCCGGCGGCCGGCGGAGCAGGTGCAGACAGACGACCGAGGAGACGACCGTCCGCCGCTCGGAGGTGTCGAGGCCGGGGTCCGTCTCGACGACGTACCGCTGGAGCCCGCGCCACCTGTCGGCGGTGCTCACCGTGACCCGGCCGAGGGTCTCCGGCGTGGGCTTCTGATCGGGGTCGGTCTCCGTGAGCAGCCATTCGACGGAGACGAGGGCCCGCCGGGTGATGAAGAACCGGCGCCCCGCCGCCGTCCGCAGGCTCAGCTGCCGGGTCCTGACGCGTCCGGGTGCCTCGGCGGTGCCGGCCTCCCGGCCCGCGGCGTCGGTCAGGTGGAACAGCGCCGGTCCGGTGCGCATGACGCGCACGAGGAGTTCCCCGGACACCCCCGTGAGCAGGGACTGGGTGTCGTCGGTGTGGGTGACCTGGGCGAGCCGGCTCCCCGCCGCGGTGGACACCGCCAGCGCCGGATCCGTGTGTCTGCGCCGCCACGCCTGCTTCAGCTGCTCCACCACGACCGTCTCCGGCGCGAACGGACCGGGCTCCGTCATCGGCTCTCCCTCCCCCCGCCACGGTTCCCCCTCGGCCGGGCACGTCCACTATGACCGAGGGCCGCGGGACGGGAGAAGGCCCTTGCCGGAGGCGGGGAGCCGGTCAGGCCCGCTCGGCGGGCAACGGCCGGATGACGGCGCGGACATCGGCCTCGGTGAGCGGGCTCGGATCACGGCCGACGAGGATCGCAGGGGGCGGTGACCGGGCCCGCACCCCGGGTGGCCGATACTGGGACACATGGCTTACGACGATCTTCGCTCCCTGCTCAGGGCCCTGGAGCGCGAGGGCGACCTCAAGCGTGTCAAGGCCGAGGTCGACCCGTATCTGGAGGTCGGGGAGATCGTCGACCGGGTCCAGAAGTCCGGCGGACCGGCGCTGCTCTTCGAGAACGTCCGCGGCTCCGCGATGCCGCTGGCGATGAACGTCTTCGGTACCGACCGCAGGCTGCTGAAGGCGCTCGGTCTGAAGTCGTACGGCGAGATCTCCGAGAAGATCGGCGGGCTGCTGCGCCCCGAACTGCCGCACGGGTTCGTCGGGGTGCGGGAGGCGTTCGGGAAGCTCGGCGCGATGGCGCACGTACCGCCGAAGAAGGTGAAGTCCGACAGCGCGCCGGTGCAGGAGGTCGTCCTGAAGGGCGACGAGGTGGACCTGGACCGGCTCCCGGCCCTCTTCACCTGGCCGCAGGACGGCGGCTCCTTCTTCAACCTGGGGCTCACCCACACCAAGGACCCGGAGAGCGGGATCCGCAACCTGGGTCTGTACCGCCTCCAGCGCCACGACCGGCGCACCATCGGCATGCACTGGCAGATCCACAAGGACAGCCGCAACCACTACCAGGTGGCCGCCAGGCGCGGCGAGCGCCTTCCGGTGGCCATCGCCTTCGGCTGCCCGCCCGCCGTCACCTACGCGTCCACGGCCCCGCTCCCCGGCGACATCGACGAGTACCTGTTCGCCGGGTTCATCGCGGGCAAGCGGATCGAGATGGTCGACTGCAAGACCGTTCCGCTCCAGGTCCCGGCGCAGGCGGAGGTCGTCCTGGAGGGCTGGCTGGAGCCGGGCGAGATGCTGCCGGAGGGGCCCTTCGGCGACCACACCGGCTTCTACACCCCGCAGGAGCCGTTCCCGGCGCTGACCATCGACTGCGTGACGATGCGCCGCCGCCCCCTGCTCCAGTCGATCGTCGTCGGCCGCCCCCCGACCGAGGACGGCCCGCTCGGCCGCGCCACCGAACGCTTCTTCCTCCCCCTGCTGAAGATCATCGTCCCGGACATCGTGGACTACCACCTCCCCGAGTCCGGCGGCTTCCACAACTGTGCGATCGTCTCGATCGACAAGAAGTACCCGAAGCACGCGCAGAAGGTCATGCACGCCGTCTGGGGCGCGCACATGATGTCCCTCACCAAGCTGATCGTGGTGGTCGACTCCGACTGCGACGTCCACGACCTGCACGAGGTCTCCTGGCGGGCCCTCGGCAACACCGACTACGCCCGCGACCTGACCGTCGTCGAAGGCCCCGTCGACCACCTGGACCACGCCTCCTACCAGCAGTTCTGGGGCGGCAAGGCGGGCATCGACGCGACGAGGAAGTGGCCCGAGGAGGGCTACACCAGGGACGGGGGCTGGCCGGAGATGGTCCTGTCGGACCCGGATACGGCGGCCCTCGTGGACCGCCGCTGGAAGGAGTACGGCCTGTGAGCTCCGCCTCCGCAGCACTCCCGCAGCCGGGACGCACCAAGGCGTTCCTCCGGCTGGTGATGATCGAGCACTCGGTCTTCGCGCTGCCCTTCGCCTACATCGCCGCGCTGACCGCGATGTTCGAGCTGGACCGGAACATCCACTGGGGGCGGCTCCTCCTGGTCACGATCTGCATGGTCGGCCTGCGCACCTTCGCGATGGCGGTCAACCGGATCATCGACCGCGAGATCGACGCCCGGAACCCGCGCACCGCCCACCGCGAGCTGGTCACCGGCGCGATGAGCGTGAAGCACGCCTGGACCGGCGCGCTGATCGCGGTGGCGGTCTTCCTCGGCTCGGCGGCCCTGCTCAACCCGCTCTGCCTGGCGCTCGCGCCGGTCGCCGTGATCCCGATGGTGGTCTACCCCTACGGCAAGCGGTTCACGAACTTCCCGCAGGCCATCCTGGGTCTCGCGCAGGCCATGGGCCCCATCGGCGGCTGGCTCGCGATCACCGGCGAGTGGTCCTGGGACGCGGTGATCCTGGGCCTCGCCGTGGGCATCTGGATCGGCGGCTTCGACCTCATCTACGCCTGCCAGGACGTGGAGACGGACCGCGAGATCGGCGTCATGTCGGTGCCGGCCCGCTTCGGCATCCCGGCGGCGATCTGGGGCGCGCGGGTCTGCCACACGCTCGTCACGGCCCTGTTCGTCTGGTACGCGGTGGCCACGCACGCCGGCGCCTTCTTCTGGCTGGGCCTGGTGATCGTCGCCGGCGCCTTCCTCTACGAGCACTCCATCGTCCGCCCCCACGACCTCTCCCGCCTCAACCGCGCCTTCTTCAGCGTCAACGGCTTCATCGGCATCGCCCTCTTCGCCTGCGCCCTCCTCGACCTGCTGGTCCGCGGTCTGTCGGTCTGACCGGCGGGGGCCGGCCGTGGACCCGTCCTGAAGTCGGGCGGGCGCGCCGGTACGCTCAAGGTGTGAACGCAGGAGAAACGCAGCGCGTGCCTTGGATCGTGGGGGTGTCCGGGGCGTCCGGTACGCCCTATGCCGCCGCTGTGCTGCGGGCCCTGCTCGACGCGGGGGAGAGCGTCGATCTGGTGGTCAGCCGGGCCTCGCGGCTCACCCTGCTGGACGAGACAGGGATCTCCTTCCGGGACGCGCACTGGCGCGACGACCTGCGGGAATGGCTGGCGCGTGGCGCCGACGGCAAGCCCGGGACCTTCGCGGTCGACCTGACGCGGGTGCGGTACTGGAGCGCCGGTGACCTGGCCGCGGGCCCGTCCTCGGGGTCGTACCCGGCCAAGGGCATGCTGATCGTGCCGGCGTCCACCGCCGCCGTCGCCGGGGTCGCCCTCGGGCTCTCCAAGGACCTGCTCCAGCGGACGGCCTCCGTCACCCTCAAGGAGCGCCGCCCGCTCGTCGTCGCCGTCCGCGAGACACCGCTGGGCGGACAGACGCTGCGCCACCTCGTCACCCTGGACGACCTGGGGGCGGTCGTCGTCCCCGCCTCGCCGGCCTTCTACGCGGGCGCCACGCACATCCAGGACCTGGTCGACTTCGTCGCCGGGCGCGTACTGGACGCGGCGGGTGTCGGACACCGGCTCTACCGCCGCTGGGAGGGCGACCTCGGCGGCGGCGCGGGCCGGTAGCGGTACCCCTGCACCACCTCTCATCTACTTCGGGAACTTTCAGCGGAAGGCTTCGATCGCATGGACGCCGTGGACAGGCAGCTCATCCAGGCCCTGAGGGAGAACGGCCGGGCCTCGTACGCTGAGCTGGGCCGTCTCGTCGGACTGTCGGGACCCAGCGTCACCGACCGCATCAACCGGCTGGAGGCGGCCGGGGTCATCACCGGCTACCGGGCCACCGTGAACGCGGCCTCGCTCGGTCTCGGCGTGATCGCCCTGATCGGCATCTCGCTCTCCGACGCGGCCGACCACGAGGACGTGGCCCAGCGGCTGCGGGACCTGCCGGAGATCGAGGACTGCTGGTTCATCGCCGGTGACGACTCCTTCATGCTCAAGGTCCGTTCGACGGACGTCGACGGACTGGAGAAGACCATCCGGCGGCTGTCCGGCACGAAGGGCGTTTCCCGGACCCGGACCACGGTCGTGCTCTCCACGAAGTGGGAGAACCGGGTGGGGGACCTGCCCGAGGAGGTCTAGGGATACCGTGGGGCGAGTTGTCGTGGAAAGGGTGAGGCATGGACGTCGGGCTCAAGCGTGAGCTGGAGGAGAAGGTCCGCTCCGGCGAGCGGCTGTCCCGCGAGGACGGCATCGCGCTGTACGAGTCGGACGACCTGGCCTGGCTGGGCGGTCTCGCCCACGAGGTGCGCACGCGCAAGAACGGTGACGTCGTGCACTTCAACGTCAACCGGCACCTCAACATGACGAACGTGTGCACCGCGTCCTGCGCGTACTGCTCGTTCCAGCGCAAGCCGGGCGAGAAGGACGCGTACACGATGCGCATCGAGGAGGCGGTGAAGCTCGCCAAGGCGATGGAGGGCGAGAACCTCACCGAGCTGCACATCGTCAACGGCCTGCACCCGAACCTGCCGTGGCGCTACTACCCGCGGTCGCTGCGCGAGCTGAAGGCGGCCCTGCCGGACGTCTCGCTGAAGGCGTTCACGGCCACGGAGATCCACCACTTCGAGACGATCAGCGGCCTGTCCGCGTCGGAGATCCTCGACGAGCTGATCGACGCGGGTCTGGAGTCGCTGACCGGCGGTGGCGCGGAGATCTTCGACTGGGAGGTCCGTCAGCACATCGTGGACCACCGCACCCACTGGGAGGACTGGTCCCGGATCCACCGCCTGGCGCACGAGAAGGGTCTGAAGACCCCGTGCACCATGCTGTACGGCCACATCGAGGAGCCCCGCCACCGCGTCGACCACGTGCTGCGGCTGCGCGAGCTCCAGGACGAGACGAACGGCTTCCAGGTCTTCATCCCGCTCCGCTACCAGCACGACTTCGTGGACATGAAGGACGGCAAGGTCAGGAACCGGCTCCAGGCCCGGACCCAGATGGCGACCGGCGCGGAGGCCCTGAAGACCTTCGCGGTCTCCCGGCTCCTCTTCGACAACGTGCCGCACGTCAAGGTCTTCTGGGTCATGCACGGTGTGCAGACCGCGCAGCTGGCGTTGCAGCACGGCGCCGACGACATGGACGGCTCGGTGGTCGAGTACAAGATCACCCATGACGCGGACAACTACGGCACGCCGAACAAGCTGACCCGCGAGGACCTCCTGGACCTCATCCGCGACGCGGGCTTCCGCCCGGTGGAGCGCAACACGCGCTACGAGATCATCCGCGAGTACGACGGCCCGGACCCGGCGCGCCGCGAGTCCCCCCAGCCGATGCGGATCTGAACAGGCCGACGGTACGTTTCCGGGTGCCGGTGCGTGGGGGCTGATCGCGCAGTTCCCCGCGCCCCTAAAAGCAGGGGCGCTGCGGTGGCCGCCCCTGAAGGGGCGCGGGGAACTGCGCGAGCAACCACGACGCACCCGCGGCCGGAGACGAATCCGTACCCCCGCGGCGGGTACCCGGACCTCA
This sequence comes from Streptomyces arenae, assembly GCF_022343545.1. Taxonomy (NCBI): domain Bacteria; kingdom Bacillati; phylum Actinomycetota; class Actinomycetes; order Kitasatosporales; family Streptomycetaceae; genus Streptomyces; species Streptomyces arenae. The sequence goes on along the minus strand of NZ_JAKQYH010000006.1, from coordinate 199,585 downwards.
TGACCGCCACCGGCGCTCCGGAGGAGGCGTACACCGCGACCCCCTTCCTCCCCGACGGCCGGACGCCGAGCCTCGCCGCTCTCCGCCGGGCCGCCGCCGACTGCCGCGGCTGCTCCCTGCACCGCGACGCCACCCGGACCGTCTTCGGGAAGGGCAAGGCGCAGGCGCGCCTCATGCTCGTCGGCGAGCAGCCCGGTGACCAGGAGGACCGGCAGGGCGAGCCCTTCGTCGGCCCGGCCGGAAAGCTGCTCGGCAGAGCCCTGGAGGACGCCGGCCTCGACCCGGCCGACGCCTATGTGACCAACGCGGTGAAGCACTTCAAGTTCACCCGGGCCGAACCCCGCAAGCGCCGTATCCACAAGGCTCCCACCCTCCGGGAGATGTCGGCCTGCGCCCCCTGGCTCGCCGCCGAGCTCGCCGTCGTGGCCCCGGAGCTGATCGTCGTCCTCGGCGCCACCGCCGGGAAGGCCCTGCTCGGGTCGTCGTTCCGGGTCGGCGAGGCGCGCGGGACCGTGCTGGAACGGGAGATCCACGGCCGCCCCGAGCGGCTCGTGCCGACGGTCCACCCGTCCTCCGTACTGCGGTCGGACGACCGTGAGCAGGCCTACCAAGGTCTCGTCGCCGATCTGAAGGTCGCCGCGCGAACACTGTCGTCCTAGCGGCAGGTAATGGTTACACTGCATCGGTGCCTCTTACTTTCACCCTCGACCCCGCCGTCACCCCCGCCCTCCGTGACGGCGTCCTCGACCTGTGGACGGACGTCTCCAACGCCGGCGGGGCCGTCGGCTTCGTCCCGCCGGTGACCCCGGAGGAGATCCGTCCGGAACTGGTCCGGCACCTCGTCGCCATGGCCGAGGGCCGCAACCGGCTCCTCGTCGGCCACGACGAGTCCGGCACCGTCGCCGCCACCGCCTTCTTCTCCTTCAACACCCACCGCCTGATGAAGCACTGGGTGTGGCTGTACACGGTGATGGTGCACCCCAAGCACCAGGGCCAGGGCTACGGCCGGGACCTGCTCGCCGCGGCCGCCGCCGAGGCCCGCGGCTTCGACGGCATAGCCGCGATACGGCTCACCTGCCGAGGCGGCCACGGGCTGGAGGACTTCTACGGCTCCTGCGGCTACCGGGAGGTCGGCCGCGTCCCCGGCGCGATCCGGGTCGCTCCCGGCGACGACCGCGACGACATCACCATGCTGCTCGCCCTGGCCTGAGCCGACCCCGCTGCAAGATCGGTGCCGTGCCGTGCTTCACTGGACGGTGCCCCTTTTCGTCGTCGGAAGACTGGATTGAGATGCTCCGCTACACGCTGATGCGCCTCGGTATCTTCGCGGGCTGCCTCCTCGTCGTATGGGGCCTCGTCTACGCCGGTGTGTTCCCCCGTGGCTTCGGCGACTCCAACCCGCTGTGGATGCTGCTGCTGTCCCTCGTCCTGTCGGCGCCGATCAGCTTCGTGGTGCTGCGCAAGGAGCGGGACCGGGCGTCCGTGCAGGTCTCGCAGCGGGTGGAGCGGATGAAGGCCAACATCGAGGCCAACCGCAGCCAGGAGGACGAGGTGGCCGAGGCGGCGGAGGAGACCCCGGCGCCGGCCCAGGGCCAGGCCTCCTGACGTACACGCGCGCCTCCCAACCTCCGCGCCCGAACTAGGCTTTGACCCCATGGGTGCCGTGAAGACCAAGCGGATGCCGCGGGCGGTCCGGGAGCAGCAGATGCTCGACGCCGCCGTGCGGACCTTCGGCCAGCGCGGCTACATGGCCGCGTCCATGGACGAGATCGCCGAACTCGCCGGTGTCTCCAAGCCGTTGGTCTACCTCTACCTCAACTCGAAGGAAGACCTGTTCACGGCGTGCATCCGCCGTGAGGCCGGAGCGCTCGCGGAGGCGGTCCGCACCGGAGTCCGCCGGGAGCTGCCCGCCGACCGCCAGCTCTGGGACGGCCTCCAGGCGTTCTTCGCGCACACCGCCGCCCACCCCGACGGCTGGTCGGTGCTGCACATCCAGGCCCGTACGCACGGCGAGCGGTTCGCCTCCGTGGTCGCGGCGATGCGCGAGGAGATCGTCGCGTTCGTCACCCAGCTCATCGCCGTCGCCGCCCGCGAGGCCCACCGCGACCCGGACCTGGCGGAGGGGGAGGTGGCGGGCCTCGCCGAGGCCCTGGTCGGCGCCGCCGAGTCCCTCGCCGCCTGGGCCAACGCCACCCCCGGGGTGACCGCGCACCAGGCGGCGGCGACCCTGATGAACTTCGCGTGGGCGGGCCTGGGCAACCTGATGGACGCCCGGCCCTGGACCCCGCCGCTCCCGGACCCGCCCGGCACGGCTCCCACGGACCCGCGGGTCCGGTAGGGCACCCGCGGGTCCGGTAGCGCCGGCCCCGGTCTCACACGGCGCCCCAGCGGCGCAGGGCGGGTGCGAGCCGCCGGCGGCCCAGGCGGTACAGCCCGCCGGCACCCCGACCGGCGACCCTCCGTACGGTCGTCCGGACGAATCCGGTGCCGCCGACGGCCGACGGCAGGGGCAGCGGGCGGCCCGAACCGTCGAAGCCGTTGTTCCGGAGGATGCCGTCGAGGTAGAGGCCCGCGGTCCGCGCGGTGTAGTAGGGGCGCAGTGGCGGCAGCGGGCCGGCGGCGCGCAGCGCGGTGACGCGGGCGCGGGCCGCGGCGTACGGGTCGCTCTTGCCGATGCCCTGCGCCGCCGCCCACTCCGGGGCGGGCTGCGGCAGCGCGCCCGCGTCGATGTCGTCCCAGGAGGCCAGGCAGCCGGAGTGCACGAAGTAGTGGTTGCCGTGGGCCTCCCGGACGCCGAAGTCGGTGAGGATCGCGGTGGGGATCCGCCGGTGCATCGACTCCAGCGCGGCCGTCGAACTCACCGTGACCAGCAGGTCGGTGCGGTCCAGTACGTCGCCCATGTTGCCGTAGGCGAGCCGGAGGTTGGCCGGGGCGGGTTCGGCGAGCGACTCGACCAGGTGCTGGTACGGGTCGGCCTCGACGTGGGTGGTCTGCTCGCCGGGCAGGCTGCGCAGCTTCATCAGCACGAGCCGCTCCGGGTGCGAGCGGGCGTGTGCGGCGGCCCGCTCCAGGAGCCCGAGCCGGGACAGGCGGTCCTTGGGCACGGAGGGCTGGACCGCGAAGGTGACGGTGAACGGCCGGTCGTCGGACGGCCGGTAGGGCTCGCCGCCGAGGAAGGGCAGCGCGCACTCGACCACCGACCCGGGGTCCACGCCGACGCCCGCGAGGACGGCACGGAACCGTTCGGCGTCATGACCGGAGTTGGCCAGCACGATGTCCGTGCCGGCGCGGGTCAGGAGACCGTCGACCATCTTCTCGTAGACCACGCCGACATACCCGCTGACCGTGACCGGCCGGTGCCCCCGGCCCGCCCAGGCCGCGCCCAGGGCGTGCGTGAGCGCCAGGACCGTGCCGCCCGCGACCGCCAGCACGACGACGCCGGCGTCCGCCAGTGCCTCGTCGTCGACCAGTTCCGCGGCGCGCAGGTCCCGCCTGGTGTCGGGCACGATGCCGATCTCGGCGAGCTGCCGTTCGGTGGGGGTGGACCTGGCCCGCAGGAAGTACGCGTCGAGCGCGTGTCCCGGGGCGAGCTGCCGGGCCACCGACGCACCCCACTTCCAGCGGGTGTCCGAGTCTGCGATGACGGCGATGCGTCTGGGGCTGGGAGACATGCCGGGAATGTAAGAAGGGGGTTTGAGCGGGGCCTGAGAGCTTTCTGGGAAAACGCCTCCTTTTCTCTGTGCCCGCCATGAAAATGCCCGTCCCGTACGGGTTCCATGGCACGCCGGACACCTGGGGTTGGCCGAGTTTTCACGTGGTGAGCGCGCCCACCTCCCCGCTCACGTACGTCCTCCCCTCGTCTCCGCGCAGTTCGAAGCGTCCCGAGGCGTCCGCCGCGTACAGCACCGTCCCCGGCAGCAGCACCGGCGCCCGGAACTCCGCCGCCACCCGCACCCGCTCGGGCACCCCGTGCGCGGCCAGACACCTGGCCACGGTCCACATGCCGTGCGCGATGGCCCGGGGGAAGCCGAAGAGGCGTGCGGTGAACGGGTGCAGATGGATCGGGTTGCGGTCCCCGGAGGCGGCCCCGTACCGCCGTCCCACGTCCCCGGCGATCCGCCACTCGTCGACCACGGGCAGCGGCTCGCGTTCCGCACGGGGGGCCGGCGGGCCGTCGTCGTACGAGGTCCGGTGCCGTGCCAGATACGTGCTCCGGGACTCCCACACGACGGCCTCGGCGGCCCGCACCTCGGTGACGACGCCGGCCTCCGTACCGCGCCGGTGCGGGCTCAGCCGGTCGACGTGGACGGCGATGTCGTACGCCCTGTCCGCGGGCAGCTCGGCGTGCCGCACGATCTCGATCGAGGTGTGCACGAGCCCCAGCAGGGGGAGCGGGAACTCCCGCGCGCTCATCAGCTTCATGGCCAGCGGAAACCCGAGGACATGCGGATAGGTGACCGGCAGTCCCTCGTTCCCGGTGGCGAACCCGCAGACACGTTCGTACGCGGCGAGCTTCGCGAGATCGGGGCGGAGCCCGGGGAGGAGGAGGCGGGAACGGGGGAAACCGGCTTCGGCGGAGGGCTTCTTGAAAGGTGACCGCAGGGCCCCGAGGGTGAGCAGGGGCCCGAGGGCAGGCGGGTGGTCCAGGACTGTCACGAAGTTCGCCTTTCAGCTCCGGGGAGGTGTCTCAGAGGCGCCGGGGGTACCCCCGGCCGAAGGCTCGGGGAGGAACTGCGCGACGGGCCCACGCACCCGCAGCCGTCGAACGACCGCTACGCCCCCAACAGGCTCTGCCCACAGACCCGCACCACCTGCCCGTTGACCGCCCCCGACCCCGGCTGCGCCAGCCACCCCACCGTCTCCGCCACGTCCTCCGGGACCCCGCCCTGCCCCAGCGAGTTCATCCGCCGCCCCGCCTCCCGGATGAACAACGGCACCGCGGCGGTCATCCTCGTCTCGATGAAGCCGGGCGCGACGGCGTTCACCGTCACCCCGTGCTCGGCGAGCGCCCGGGGCGCGAGCCCCCGCACCAGCCCGACGACCCCCGCCTTGCTCGCGCCGTAGTTCGTCTGCCCCGCGTTGCCGGCGATCCCGGCGATGGACGCGGTGCCCACGATCCGCCCGCCGCGGTTGACCGCCCCGCGCTCCAGCAGCGCGTCCGTGGTGCGCAGCACGCTCCCGAGGTTCACGTCGAGCACCGAACCCCAGCGCTCGGCTGACATGTTGACCAGCCGCCGGTCCCGGGTGATCCCCGCGTTGTGGACGAGGACGTCCAGCCCGTCCGGCAGCGCGTCGGCGATCCGCGCCCCCGCGTCCGCGTCGGTGATGTCGAGCGTGAGCGCCTGACCGCCGAGCCGCTCGGCGACCGCGCGGGCGTCCGCCTCCGCCGCCGGCACGTCGAGGACGACGACCCGCGCCCCGTCCCGCGCCAGCGTCCCGGCGACGGCCGCGCCGATGCCGCGCGCCGCGCCGGTGACCAGCGCGGTGTGTCCCGCGAGCGGCCGTTCCCAGTCGTCCGGTACGGCGAAGGCGCCCGCGCCGACCTCGATCACCTGTCCGCTGACGTAGGCCGAGCGCGGCGAGAGCAGGAACCGCAGGGTGGACTCGGCGGCCCGCGCGTCCCCGCCGAGCCGGACCAGGTTGACCGTCCTGCCCCTCCCGATCTCCTTGCCCAGGGACCGGGTGAACCCCTCCAACGCCTGCTGGGTCGCGCTCTGGTGATGGTCCGTCGGGTCGAGCGGAGCGCCGAGCACCACGATGCGGCCGCTCGCGGCGACCGACCGTACGACGGGGTGCAGGGCGGCGTGCACCTCGCCGAGCGCTTCGACGTCCCGTACGCCGGTGGCGTCGAGGACGACGGCGACGGGGGAGCCTGCGCTGGGGGAGCCTGCGCCGGGCCGCAGGCCGGCGCGGGCCAGTACCGGCGCCAGTTCCGCGTCCAGGTCCGGCTTCCCGGCGGTCAGATGCAGCAACCCGCCCGTGAAGTGGGGGCGTTCGGCGGACCACCGGACCAGCTCCGTGGGCTGCGGCAGCCCCAGCCGCCGGGTGAGGAACCGCCCGGGCGCGGTGCCGGCGAAGCTCAGATAGCGGTCTGCCATGTCCAGCCCCCACTTGCTTACTCTGGAGTAAGGTTACCGGAGGTAAGCCTACGTCACGGCAGAGGGAGAGGTCGAGATGAGTGCCATGGGGTTCCCTCGTCGGGTCGCGGTGATCGGCGGCAGCCGGATTCCCTTCGCGCGCTCCGACGGTCCGTACGCCACCGCGTCCGACCAGCAGATGCTGACCGCCGCCCTGGACGGCCTCGTCGACCGGTACCGGCTCGGACAGCCGGGCGCGGTCGGTGAGTTCGTCGCCGGTGCGGTGCTCAAGCACAGCCGGGACTTCAACCTCGCCCGGGAGACCGTCCTCGGCTCGAAACTGGACCCGCGCACCCCGGCCTACGACATCCAGCAGGCCTGCGGCACCGGGCTCCAGGCGATCGTCGCGGCCGCCAACAAGATCGCCCTCGGCCAGACCGAGTCGGCCGTGGCCGGCGGCGCGGACACGGCGAGCGACGCGCCCCTCGGCGTCAACGACGACCTGCGCCGGATCCTGCTCGCGGCCCGCCGGGCGAAGTCCCTCGGCGGCCGGCTCGCGGCCCTCGCCCGGATCCGGCCCGGCCACCTCGTCCCCGACATCCCGCGCAACGCCGAGCCGCGCACCGGTCTGTCGATGGGCGAGCACGCGGCGGTGACCGCACGGGCCTGGGGGATCGGCCGGCAGGCGCAGGACGAACTGGCGGCGGCCAGTCACCAGCGGCTGGCGGCCGCCTACGAACGCGGCTTCTTCGACGACCTGGTGGTCCCGTTCCGCGGCCTGGAACGCGACCAGAACCTGCGCCCCGACTCCACGGTGGAGAAACTCGCCCGGCTCAAGCCGGTGTTCGGCACCGCGGACCCCGATCCGACCATGACGGCGGGCAATTCGACCCCGCTGACCGACGGCGCCGCGCTCGTACTGCTCGCCTCCGACGACTGGGCGGCCGAACACGGCCTGCAACCGCTTGCGTATCTGACGGCCTACGAGACCGCCGCCGTCGACTTCGTACACGGTGACGTGGCGGGCGGCGAGGACGGCCTGCTGATGGCGCCTGCGTACGCGGTACCGCGCATGCTGGAGCGGACCGGACTGGATCTCGCCGCGGACTTCGACCTGATCGAGGTGCACGAGGCGTTCGCCTCCCAGGTGCTGGCCACCCTGGCGGCCTGGGAGAAGCGGGGGCTGCCGGCCGTCGACCGCGACCGGCTGAACGTCACCGGATCGTCGCTGGCCACCGGGCATCCGTTCGCCGCGACCGGCGCCCGGATCGTCGCCACCCTTGCCAAGTCCCTCGCCGAGAGGGAGGGTTCGGGACGGGGGCTGATATCCGTCTGCGCGGCGGGCGGCCAGGGGGTGACGGCGATCCTGGAACGGCCGTGACCTGTCCGCGCCGGGGCTAATGTGAGAGACCCTCACGTAACCTCCGGGAATGCACAGGCCCGGCCCCGTACCATCCCGGAAACCTCACAACGCCGCCACAGCGGCCCCGTACGCTCTCCTGTCTAACCGCCGGTAACCCCTTTCCGAGGTCCGGCCCCGGTGAACGCCTCGCCGCATGAGGCACGTACGTGATGCAGCAAGCAGTTCACCGCTGCACGCCCGAGGAGCCGTCCCGTGTCCACTTCGTCTTTCCAGAACACCGCCCCGGTCTCCTCCGGTGTCACGATCAACGCCGTCGACTACGACGGGAAGCCCATCCTGGTCGAGCCCCTCGTCCAGCGGCTGGACGGGGCGGTGCGGGAGGCGTACGTACCGCCGTTCGCCCCGCCGATACGGCACGGCTCGCTCGCGGACCTCCCGTTCGAGAACGCCGAGCGGGATCCGGACGCGGTGGCCCTCAGCCGCAAGCCCGCAGACGGCGAGGGCAGTTGGGAGAACGTGACCGCCGCCCAGTTCGCCGTCCAGGTGCTGGCGGTGGCGAAGGGGCTGATCGCGGAGGGCCTGATGCCGGGCGACCGGATCGCGGTCATGGCCCGGACGACGTACGAGTGGACGCTCCTCGACTTCGGCGCCTGGGCGGCCGGCCTGGTGACCGTCCCGGTCTACCCGACCTCCTCCGTCTTCCAGACCCGGTGGATCCTGCACGACTCCGGCGCGGTCGCGCTGGTCACCGAGACCTCCGCGCAGGCCGCCGCACTGGGCCCGGAACTCGACCGGCTGCCCGACCTGCGGCACCTGTGGGTGATGGAGAAGGGGCACGTGGACCGGCTCGCGGAGGCGGGCGGCCAGGTCCAGGACGCCGAGGTCGGCGTACGGCGCGGCATGCTCGGCCCCGACACCCTCGCCACCCTCATCTACACCTCGGGCACCACCGGCCGCCCCAAGGGCTGCGCCCTCTCGCACGGCAACTTCTTCGCCGAGGTCGACAACGCGATCGAACTCCTCTACCCGATCTTCAAGGCGCGCAACGACGAGGAGGTCTCCATCCTCCTCTTCCTCCCCATGTCCCACGTGTTCGGCCGGATGGTGGCGATCGCCTGCGTCCGCGCCGGGGTCCGCCTCGGCCACGCCCCCAGTCTCAAGGCCGAGGACCTGCTCCCGGACCTCGCCGGCTTCAGACCGACCTGCCTGCTCACCATCCCGTACATGCTGGAGAAGGTCTTCAACACCGCCCGGGCGAAGGCGGAGGCGGGCGGCCGGGTCGCGGTCTTCGACCGCGCCACCGGCGTCGCCCAGCGCTACGGCGAGGCGCTGGAGGCCCGGCAGACCGGCACCGGCAGCGGCCCCGGCCGCGCCCTGAAGACCGCCCGCACCTTCTACGACCCGCTCGTCTACCGCCGTATCCGCACCGCCATGGGCGGCCGGGTCCGCCACATCATCTGCGGCGGCTCACCGCTGGGCCGCCGTCTCGCCGCGTTCTACGCCGGCGCGGGCATCGAGATCTACGAGGGCTACGGCCTGACCGAGACCACCGCCGCCACCACGTGCACCCCGCCGCTCAAACCCCGCCTGGGCACGGTCGGCTGGCCCATGCCCGGCACCAAGGTCCGCATCGCCGCCGACGGCGAGATCCTGGTCGCCGGCGACCACGTGCTGCGCGGCTACTGGGATCCGGCGGCGGGCGGGGTCGTCCCGGCCACCCGGGACGGCTGGCTGGCCACCGGTGACATCGGCGAACTCGACGACGAGGGCTACCTCACCATCACCGGCCGCAAGAAGGAGATGCTCATCACCGCGGGCGGCAAGTCGGTGGCCCCGGCCCCGCTGGAGAACTGGCTGCGCTCGCACCCCCTGATCTCCCAGGTGATGCTGGTCGGCGACGGACTGCCGTACGTCAGCGCGCTGATCACCCTGGACCGGGACGGCCTCACCCACTGGCGACAGATGAACGGCAAGCACCCGGTGCCACCGGAACTCCTGCTGGACGACGCCGAGTTGCAGGCCGTCCTGCAACGGGCCGTGGACGAGGCGAACAAACTCGTCTCCCGCCCCGAGTCCATCCGCCGCTTCACGATGCTCCCGGTCGACTTCACCGAGGAGGCGGGCCACCTGACCCCGTCGATGAAACTCCGCCGAGAGGCGATCATGAAGGACTTCGCAACAGAGATAGAAAGCCTCTACGCCAAGTAGTCCACACCGGTTCGGCAGGGCGCCCCCGAAGGGGCGCTGGGGGTCCCCCCGGCCGAAGGCCGGGGGAGGAACCGCGCGATCAGCCCCCACGGTGCCGCACCCGAAGAAGCGGCCGCCCGCTCGCTCATGCCTCCTCGGCCAGCCGATCCAGCCACTCCCGCAACAGCTCCCGCTCCGCCCCACTGAGTACCGTCTGCTCGGGAAGCCCGGCCCGCAACGCCCGCGCGGCCCCCGCGGGCCCTGCGGCGCGAACCGCGGGTTCCTCCGTGGTGATCGCCGTGACCATCGCCTCCCGGAGCGTGGTCAGCAGCGCCGGGTCGCGGTCGGGCTCCGGCATGGACAGCCAGGTGAGGACGGCCCCGCGGGCCGTGGCGTGGATGACGTTCGCCGCGAGCGCCTCGCCGACGCGCAGCAGACCGCCGACGGCGAGCCTCCGGACACGGCCGCGGAGGATCTCCAGACCGGTCCGGAAGGCGGGCGAGTCACTGCGGGCGACGTCGCCGTACATCAGGGAGTACAGCGCGGGGTTCTCCAGACCGAACCGGACCGCCAGGTCCCAGCTGTCCCGCAGGTCCTGGATCGGGTCCTCGGGGTCCGGGACCACGCGTTTGCTCGCGAGGAACGTGGCGAAGCCGTGCTCGGCCACCGCCTCCAGCAGCCCCTCCTTGTCACCGAACAGCCGGTAGATCGCCGGGGGTTGCAGGCCCGCCGCGACGGCGACCGCGCGGGTGGTGACGGCGTCCCGCCCCTCGCGCTCCAGCAGCCCGATGGCGGCGTCGACGACGCGTCGCCGGGTGTCCGTGTCACGTGCTTCCGAGCCCATGTATCAACGATATCGCGCTCTTGCTTCCGTCGTTAGTATCGATGTGACGCTGAAGCTGTTTCCATCGATACCAACGCCTGGTGTCGATGCTTCCACCGCGCTCGCTGGAGGACATCGTGATCATCGTGACCGGAGCCACCGGACGGCTCGGCGGCCTCATCGTGGCTCGGCTGCTGGACCGGGTACCGGCCGAACAGGTCGGCGTCAGCGTCCGCGACCCGAAGAAGGCACAGGCCCTCGCCGACCGAGGGGTGCGGGTACGGCAGGGCAGCTTCACCGAACCGGCCGGGCTCGCGCACGCCTTCGAGGGCGCGTCCCAGGTCCTGCTCGTCTCCGTCGACCGGATGGGCGAGGAGACCGTGCGGCAGCACCGCACCGCCGTCGGGGCGGCCGTCGCGGCCGGCGCCCGCCGGATCGTCTACACCGCGCAGATGGGCGCGAGCCCCGCGTCCCGCTTCCAGGCCTGCCGCGACCACGCGGCCACCGAACGGGATTTGGCGGCCTCCGGCCTCTCGTGGACGTCCCTGCGCAACGGCTTCCACGCGGCCAGCGGGCTCGACTTCCTGGCCCGCGGCCTGGGGACCGGACAGGTCGCCCTGCCCGCCGACGGCCCGGTCTGCTGGACGGCCCACGAGGACCTGGCGGAGGCCGCCGCCGCCGTGCTGGCCGACGAGGGCCGCTTCGAGGGGCCCACGCCGTCCCTGACCGGTTCCGAGGCGCTCACCTTCGCCGACCTCGCCGAGCTGGCCGGCGCCACCAGGAGCACGGTGCCCGACACCGACTTCGTCCGGCACCTGCGGGCCGACGGCGTCCCCGCCGAGACGGCGGACCAACTCCTCGGCATCTTCACCGCGGCCCGCGAGAACGAGTTCGCGACCCCGGACCCCACCCTGGCGGAACTGCTCGGCCGCGAACCGGTCTCCGTACGCACGCTGCTCCGTGACCGGCTGACGGGCTGACGGGCTGACGGGCTGACTGGGTGGCCGGGCTGACCGGCTGACCGGATCACCGCTGACCGGGTGACCTGGCGGTTGCCTGTGGCTTCGGCTCAGGCGACGGCGATCAGGAACGCCTGCGGGCTGGACTCCCCGAGCCGCTCGTCCGCCTCGCGCACCGTGCTGGAGTGCGGGGTGAAGCCCGCCCGGGCCAGCAGGGCGGTCATCCGCTCCGGGCGCCGGCGCTCGAAGTCCAGCGCCACCGGATGCCCCCAGGGGTCCTCGAACCGCCGTGCCACGTCACCCACCTGGAACGCGAGGAGCAGGTGGCCTCCCGGCCGCAGCACCCTGCGGAACTCGGCGAACAGCGCCGGCAGGTGATCGTCGGGGGTGTGGATGGACGAGTACCAGCACACCACCCCGTCCAGCGCCCCGTCCGCCGTCTCCAGCTCCAGCATCGAGCCCTGGACGAAGCGCAGGCCGGGGTTCTCACGGCGGGCGACGGCCAGCATCGACGCGGACAGGTCGAGGCCGGACACCGAGAGGCCCAGCGCCGCCAGCCGGCCGGTGGTCCGGCCGGGCCCGCAGCCCAGGTCCGCCACCGCGCCGCCCGCCCCCACCAGCTCGGCGTACGTGGCCAGCAGGGCCCGTTCCAGCGGCCGGCCGACGAGTTCCGCACGGAAGTGGTCGGCGTAGTCCTCGGCGATCGTGTCGTAGAAGGTACGGGTGGCGGCGAGGAAGTCTGCGGTCATGGCAGCGGACCCTAACGGCGGCCACTGACAACCCGGGCGGGAAAAGGCAGGAGCCCCGTCGCCTGACGGCGCGGGGCTCCTTGGGTACTGCACTCAGTCTGCGATCAGACTTGGTTCGTCTGGGATCAGACGGGGGTGACGTTCTCCGCCTGCGGACCCTTCGGGCCCTGCGTGACGTCGAAGCTCACCTGCTGGTTCTCCTCCAGGGAGCGGAACCCGCTGGCGTTGATCGCGGAGTAGTGGACGAAGACGTCGGGGCCGCCGCCTTCCTGGGCGATGAAACCAAAGCCCTTTTCGGCGTTGAACCACTTCACGGTTCCGGTAGCCATAAGCCCTCCTTGGGCCCAAAGGGTCGCCCTGCTCCAGAACCTGCAAGTGTGAAAACAAACTAAGTGCCGCACAACTGCATACGTCTGAAAACTACGAGAGCCCGCGGTTACATGCTCCGCAGGCTCTGTACTGCAAGGGAAACCAAACTGCAACTTGCGGCGAGCCTAGCATGTGGGCAGCCGAAAGCAACAGAGGCCAAGATCACGTCACCCGGACGTTTGAATGGCTCCTCGGCCGGCTTGACGCGGGGGCGGTCTCAAGACCGTACCCCATGGGGTCTAGCCTCGCGATGTGGACAATTCTCGCACCCGGCCGCGCGTCGGACACATCCAGTTCCTGAACTGCCTGCCCCTCTACTGGGGGCTCGCGAGAACCGGCACCCTCCTCGACTTCGAGCTGACGAAGGACACCCCTGAGAAGCTCAGCGAGCGACTGGTGCGCGGCGACCTCGACATCGGCCCCATCACGCTCGTCGAATTCCTCCGCAACGCCGAAGACCTGGTCGCCTTCCCGGACATCGCCGTGGGCTGCGACGGCCCGGTGATGTCCTGCGTGATCGTCTCGCAGGTCCCGCTGGACCAGCTGGACGGCCGCCGGGTCGCCCTCGGCTCCACCTCGCGCACCTCGGTCCGCCTCGCCCAGCTGCTGCTCGCCGAGCGCTACGGCGTCCAGCCCGACTACTACACCTGCCCGCCCGACCTCAGCCTGATGATGCAGGATGCGGAGGCGGCGGTGCTCATCGGCGACGCGGCCCTGCGCGCCAACCTGCTGGACGGCCCGCGCTACGGCCTGGAGGTCCACGACCTCGGCGCGCTGTGGAAGGAGTGGACGGGCCTGCCCTTCGTCTTCGCGGTCTGGGCGGCGCGCCGCGACTACCTGGAGCGCGAGCCGGGCATCACCCGCGACGTGCACTCCGCCTTCCTCGACTCCCGCAACCTCTCCCTGGAGGAGGTCGGCAAGGTCGCCGAACAGGCCGCGCGCTGGGAGGCCTTCGACGAGGCGACCCTCGCCCAGTACTTCACCACCCTCGACTTCAGCTTCGGCGCGCCGCAGCTGGCGGCGGTCACCGAGTTCGCCCGCCGGGTGGGCCCGACGACCGGGTTCGCGGCGGACGTGAAGGTCGCCCTGCTGGAGCCCTGACAGGCAATAGGCTGCTGCGTGGGCTCCGGGGGGTCCGGACTCTCTGGGGGGTGGGGCGCATGCAGCCGCTCGCGGGTGACGAACCGACGGCCGTGGGGCCCTACCGGCTGCTCGGCCGGCTCGGCTCCGGCGGGATGGGCCGGGTCTACCTCGGCCGGTCGGCCGGCGGCCGCACGGTCGCGGTGAAGATCGTGCATCCGCACTTCGCGCTGGACGAGGAGTTCCGGGCCCGGTTCCGCCGCGAGGTGGCCGCGGCCAGGCGGGTCGGCGGCGCCTGGACGGCACCCGTCCTGGACGCCGACCCGGACGCGCCGGTGCCCTGGGTCGCCACCGCCTACGCGGCCGGCCCCTCCCTGACGGCCGCCGTGACCGACGGCGGCCCGCTGCCCGCCCACACGGTACGGGCGCTGGGCGCGGGGCTCGCGGAGGCGCTGGCGGCGGTCCACGAACTGGGCCTGGTGCACCGGGACGTGAAGCCGTCCAACGTGCTGCTCACCCTGGACGGGCCGCTGCTCATCGACTTCGGCATCGCCCGTGCCACGGACGGCACCGCCTCGCTCACGTCGACGGGGGTGTCGATCGGCTCGCCGGGCTACATGTCCCCCGAGCAGATCCTCGGCAAGGGCGTCACGGGCGCCGCCGACGTGTTCTCGCTGGGCGCGGTGCTGGCGTACGCGGCGAACGGTCAGCCGCCCTTCCGCGGTGACTCCTCGGCCGCGCTGCTCTACCAGGTCGTCCACGAGGAGCCGGAACTCGGCTCGCTGAGCGGCGAGTTGCGGGCGGCGGCCGAGGCGTGTCTCGCCAAGGAGGCGGGCGACCGGCCGGCGCCCGCAGAGCTGGCCCGGCGACTGGCTCCGGAGGGGGCCGCACGGCTGATGACCGGCGGCTGGCTGCCCGGGGCACTGGTGGAGCGGGTGAGCCGGAGCGCCGTACAGGTGCTGAACCTGGACGCGGCGGAGGCGGTCCCGGCGCCCGGGGTGCCGTCGGGGGCGGCGGGTGCTTCGGCGGTGCCGGCTTCCGGGCCGGTGGCGTTCAGCGCCCCGTCCGTCGGCGGGCAGTTCGGGCCGGCGCCGACGGTGCCGCCCGTGGTCGTACCGGCCGCTTCCCCGGCCGTACCGGCGGCGCCTTCTGCCGTACCGGCGGCGCCCCCTGCCGTACCGGCGGTTCCCGTGACCGTGCCGGTGTCGCCGGAGCCGCGTGACGACGTGCCGCCGGTGCCCGGGAAGGTGTCCGTGAGCGTCGCCGCGACCGCCGTACCGGGGGAGGGCGGACGCGGGCGCCGGGTGAGCTGCACGGTCGCGCTCGCGGTGGCCGGCGCGCTGGCGGTCGTCACCGTGGGGGTCGGGTTCCTCGTGAAGCCGTTCCTCGGGACCGGCGGCGACGGGCCGAGCAGCGACTCGGGCGCCGCCGCCAAATCACCCTCGACCGCGGCTTCCTCGCCGTCCGCGACCTCGCCGTCCTCGACCTCGCCGTCCGCCTCCGGCGCGGGGGTGATCCCGGCCGCCTACCTCGGCACCTGGGAGGGGTCGGCCACCGCCCTGGACGGCAACCTGCCCGTCGGCACCTTCCGGGTCACCGTCGAACAGGCCGCTGTCGGCGCTGAGTTGGGCCGGCTCCGCCAGACGGACCAGCTGGGCGGGGTCTGTACGGACATCCTCACCCTGAAGTCGGTGACGAAGACGAAGCTCGTCGCCTCCTCGACCGGCGCCAAGGGCAACCACGACGGCTGCGACCCCGCCACGAACACCGTCTACCTGACCCCGGCCCACGGCGACCTGGTCTACACGTCGGACAGCTCGGCGGAGGGCAATCCGACGGCGGTGATGTCGAAGGCGGGGGACTGACGCCGGTTCCCCCGCCTCCGCTGCCGCTACTGCGGGGTCGTGACGGTGACGTGCTCCCCGCTGCCCAGGTGCAGCATGCCCTTGCCGGGCTGGATCGGCCCGCCGACCATGGCCCGGGTGGTCCGGATGCCGATCAGCTCGCCGGAGCCGGACTCCTGCGGGGAGAGCAGGATGCCCCGGCGGGCCTTCTTGGCGTCGACCTGCCAGCCGGAGAAGCCGTCGCAGATCTCGTCCTCGTCACCCGCGATGACGACGGCCAGACCCTCCTCGGCACCCCGCTCCACGATCCGCTTGAACACGTCCTCGGCGTCACAGTCGTCCAGCACCTCGGCGTCGTCCACGAGAACGACGACCGGATCGGCCGGGGTGGCGGTGTTCACCAGCTCCTCCAGCTCGTCCTCGTCGACGTCCCGTCCGGTGAACACCTTCAGCACGCCGTCCTGGCCGTCGAGTTCACGCAACGGCGACTGCCGGGGCGCCGCCACGACGATGCGCACCCCCTTGGCGAGGTACGAGCGCGCGAAGCCCAGCAGGGTCGTGGACCGGCCGGACTTGGCGGGACCGCCGATGACGAAGGCGGGCACGCCCTGCGCCAGGTCCGGCCCGAAGGCGGTGAGTTCGTCGCCGCCGACCCCCACCAGGGCCCACAGCGGGGAGGCCGTCGTCGCCGGATCCCGCATCGCCCAGGCGTCCTCGAAGGAGATCCGGCCGGGCAGCACGTCGACCCGGAACGGCCGCCGGGAACGCGGCACCTGAGCGTCCCGGGCCGCCGCGGACTCCCCGATCGCGGCGATCGCGGCGGCCTGCCCCTGGCCGGTGGTGTCCGCGGCGAGCAGCGCGAACTGCGTCTCCGCGGCCGTCTCGCCGCGGAAGGCACGACCCGGCGGGATCTCCTCGGGGACCTTGCGGGAGTTGATGTCCAGCATGGAGAAGTCGGCGCGGTCGGCGAGCCGCAGCCCGTACTTGTCCTCGGTGAGGGAGGAGATCCGGCCGGCCAGGATCTGCCGGTCACCGGTGAGGACGAGATGGATGCCGACGCTGGCGCCCTCCCGCATCATCACCATGATCTGGTCCGTGAGGTCACCGTGGTTCAGCTCGCCGAGAGTGGGCAGCCAGCCCTCCCAGCGGTCGAGCAGCAGCACGATGTGCGGCAGCCGCTCCGCCTCCGGCACCGCCGCACGCTGCTCACCGATGTCCGCGAACCCCCGGTCGGCCAGCAGCTCCTGACGACGGCTCAGCTCACCCGACAGGCGGGCCATCAGCCGCTCCACCCGCTCCGTCTGGTTACGGCCGACGACCGCCCCGCAGTGCGGCAGCCGGGTCAGCGCGTTGAGCGCGCCGTTGCCGCAGTCGATGCCGTACAGATGGACGTCGGCACAGGAGTTGGTGCGGGCCAGCGAACCGGCGATGGTGCGCAGCACCTGCGAACGCCCGGTCCGCGGGGCACCGGCCACGATCAGGTGCCCGAAGGTCGCGAAGTCCACGGCGACGGCCCGGCGGGCCTGCTCGGCGGGCAGATCCTCGACACCGTACGGGGCGGCGGGCAGCGCGCCCTGCGCCCGCACCGCCGGCACGTCGTCCAGCAGGAGCGTGTCGTCGAGGGCGGGCAGCCACGGCGAGTGCTGGGCCGGTACGGCGAGCGCCGTGTTGGCCTCGCGCACCGCGTCCACCAGCACCTTCAGGTCCGTGATCTCGTCGTCCTCCTTGGTCTCGGACTTGGGCTTGCGCAGCGCGGTCCGTCCGAGGTCCTGCCAGCTCAGTGGGGAGGCCCAGGGGGCGAGCGTGGCCGGGTCGGCGGCACCTGGCCGCCGTCCGCCCACCCGCCCCGACTGGAATGGCACCAGCGAGGCGTGCCCCAGCCGGACGTACGCCCGGCCCGGGGTGCTCTTCGCGATGTGCCCGGCGTCGGGCGCGTCGATGACGTCGGTCGACTCACCGGCGTCGGTCACGCGCAGCGCGATGCGCAGGTTGGTGTTGGCGCGGATCTCGGGGGAGACCACACCGGAGGGCCGCTGGGTGGCGAGGAGGAGATGAATGCCGAGGGACCGGCCCCGCTGGGCGATGTTCACGAGTCCCGTGACGAAGTCCGGCAGGTCGCGCACCATGGACGCGAACTCGTCGATGACGATGAGGAGCCGGGGCACCGGGGCATGGGAGGGGTCTCTTCTGACGAGGTCCTGGTAGTCCTCGATGTCCTTGGCGTCGGCGGCGGCGAGGATGTGCTCGCGGCGCTTCAGCTCGGCGCCCAGGGACTCCAGGGCGCGCTCCACGAGATGGGCGTCGAGGTCGGTGACCATGCCCACCGTGTGGGGCAGCTTCACACAGTCCTTGAACGCCGAGCCGCCCTTGTAGTCCACCAGGACGAAGGTCATGTTCTCGGGCGTGTTGGCGACGGCGAGCGCGGCCACGATGGTCTGGAGCAGCTCCGACTTGCCGGAACCGGTGGTACCGGCGATGAGCCCGTGCGGCCCGTCGCGCCGCAGGTCTATGCCGAACGGACCGTCGTACGACTCCCCGATGACGGCCATGGTCGACTGCCCGCCCATCCGCCACCGGGCGGCGATCGCGTCCCGCGTGGGCGGCTCCAGCTGGAGCACGTCGAGCAGCCGGCTGGCGCCGGGCAGCGCGGAGTCCTCGGTCTCACCGCTGATGTCACGGAGCGGCGAGAGGGAGCGGGCGAGCCGGGCGCACCAGGCGGCGGAGACGAAGTCGGGCCGTACGCCCCGCTTGCGCAGCGCCCCGCTCTGCTCGACGCGCAGCCGCAACTCCAGGTCCTGCGGCGCCTGTTCCTCACCGGTGCCGGCCTGGGGATGCCAGGCCTGGAAGGAGGGGAAGCCGCCGGCCGCCTGCTGCGGTACGGGCGCCGCGGGCGCGGTCTCGCCGGTCACCGGTTCGGCGACGACGACACCCTGGCACTCCCCGGGCAGGAACCGTTCCTCCTCGTCGAGGCAGATGGAGCGGATCGCCACCCCCGGCCCCTCCCGGAGCAGCCGTACGACACCGGGCAGGGACCGCAGCCGCCGCGACCCGTCCCACACCACCACGATGTCCGGGTCGGCGAAGGCGGGCCCGTCGCCCTTGTTGCGCCCGTCCTGCTGGAGGGCCTTCTGCCGGCCGTCGAGGAGCTGGGTGAGTTCGCCGACGCGGGCACCGACGGTCTCCGAGTCGGTGCCGATGAGCACGTTGACGTCCTGGCCGCCGCCGGGCCGGGAGTGGGGCAGCCAGCGGACCCAGTCCCAGCGGGTGCCGGCGTCGTGGTCGGTGAGGACGTAGAACTGCACGTCCATGGGGCTGTGCAGGACGGCGGTCTGGGCGACCGCCCAACGCCCCAGCGCGTGCGCGGAGTCACCGGGTCCGGCGACGCCGACGACCCCGAGGTCACGCAGCGACAGCGCGACCGGGGCGTCCTCGATGTACCAGCGGACCTTGCGCTTGTGCTCGTCCTGCTCGGGGTCGTCGAGCTCGACCTCGGAGGGCACGCGGCCGGTGCCGAAGCGGATCAGCAGGTGGTCGGCGTCGGTGCGGCGCCGTTCCCACAGCCGGGTACGGGGCCCGGTCCCGAACGTCAGCACGGCCGCCGGGTCGGGCACCGCGGCCCGCCGCTCGGTGCGTTCGGCGACCAGCGCCTCCTGGGCCTCCCCGTCGATCCGCGCCTTGTGCTCCTTGTACTCCTTGAGCTGTTTCGCATGGGACTTGCGCCCGTGCTTCTTGTCCATGAAGTAGTTGCCGAAGAGCATGACGGGGCTCATCAGCGCCATGATCAGGTAGTACCAGCGCCCGAACATCATCACGGAGACGACGGCACCGACGAGCGGCAGCACGGCCATCAGCCAGGGCAGCGGCCGGGCCTCGTAGTCGCCGGGCGGGTTGGGCAGCGAGAAGTGCGTCTGCCGGTCGGCGGGGCGCAGCCGCGGGGGCCGGTTGTAGTCGAGTCCGGCGCCGTCGTCGGACCACTTGAGGGCGGCGTTCGGGGGCGCGTACGCGGTGATCTCGAAGAGGCTGTTGCCGAGGGCGAGTTGGGAGCCGAGCGGCCAGTCGCCCTCGGCCTTGAACTCCTCCCCGTCCAGCTTGGCGTCCGCGGTGTGCGTCCGGACCTTGCAGGTGCCGTCGATGGCGATGGCGAGGGTGGCGGCGCGGGCGGGCAGTTCGGGGTCCTCGACGCGGATGTGGGAGGCGGGTCCGGTGCCGATGTCGTACCGCCCGACACCGAGCCGGTGCACCGCGCCGGCGGCCGGGCCGCCGGCGACCCGGAACTCCACGATGCCGGTGGGCTCGCCCGTCAGGCAGCCGGCGGGATCGTGCAGGGAGACGACGACACCGTCGCGCAGCGGCGAGGCGACGACGGTGGCGGCGGGGTCGAGGGCGTACCCGTCGACGTAGGCGAGCGGGCCGGACACCTGGAACGGGGCGGGCTGTTGGCGGTGCGCGCCGATGGGGATGACCTGGGCGCCGCCCTCGTCGGCGGCGGGGTGACCGGCACCGACCTGCCGGGCCAGTTCCCGGGCGACGTCACCGACCGTCGACTCGGGATCCGCGTCGAGCACGACGTCGGCGGTGGCGCCGCCGACCGGATCGACGACCGTCAGACTCAGGCGCACGTTGTCTCCCCCTCGCAGGCCCGGTACATCCGCTGTGACCTTAGCCGGACCATATCCGCAGGGGCTTTCCCGGGTGCAACGGGATTGCGCCGGTTCACGATTCCCTCGCACAGGGCCCCTGCGGTCACACCTCTCCCACCCGTAGGATCTTTGCTCGTGCGGACGGACGGCCATGTCCTGGCCACCGGTCCGCGCGACCGGTGCCACGGGGGAAGGCCCTGCGGCCACACGAACGGGAGGGGGCCGTCATGGCCAGCAAGGACACCGATCTCACATATGCCGAGATGGAGAAGGTCGCGGGCGACCTGATCAAGGACATGCACGAGCTCGAGGACAAGATCAAGAACGTGGAGAAGCGGGTCAGCGCCCTGGTGGAGAACGGCTTCACCACCCAGAAGGCGTCGGGCGCGTACGACGACTCCATGAAGGACTTCACCAAGGGCGCCACGAAGACGATCCAGGGCCTGCACGGCCTCTCGGACTTCCTGAAGAAGGCCAAGGAGGCCTACGAGCAGCTGGACGACCAGCTGGCGAAGCAGGCCAAGGGTTAGTAAAGTCCGAGGTCATTGAACGACCGGGTGCGACGGGAGTACGTGACGTGCTCCCGTCGCACCCGGCTGTCAGGCTTCGGTGGCCCGGGCCTCGCCCGGCTGCTGATGGTGCCTCAAGTAGGTGTGCAGCTCGCTGTCCCACTCCTCGGTCGTCAGCGTGAGCCACGAACCGTCCTTGAAGCGCAGGAGCAGCCTGTCGTTCTTGAGCTTGAAGGCGGGGAGTGGGTCCGCAAGGACGGCTTCACCGGTGGGTATCTCGGCGACGACCTGCATGAGGGCGTCGCGGCGGATCGACACCCGCTTGGGCGGAGCGGCCAGCAGGATGCGGTTCCCGGCGAGCGCGACCAGACGTTCGTGGTGGGAGGAATGGCTGTACCACTGAAGGAGGAAGCGGCCGGCTGCCCCGTTCCAGTCGCCGTCGAAGGCCTTGTCGAGGCCGAGTTCGACGAAGGCCTCGGCCCGCCGCTTCTCGTTGAGTTTCGCGGCGCGGTGGCGCTCCTGTTCGCCTGTCGTCGACAGCATGCGCCTGATGGCCTCTTCGCCCGCCGCAAGGAGGCCGAACATCTTGCCGATGTACAGCAGGGGTGTCCCCAGAGCGACGCCGAGCATGCCGAGCGGCCTTATGGAAGCGGGTCGCAGGGGCGCCGATCCGGTTGCCCGGTGTACTTCGGCGGGCGGTTCGGGGATCTTGCCGATCGTGCACCAGGCCGCCGCGTCGGGTGTGACGCCGAGCCGGTTCCGTATGGTGCGGTCGGTGCTCGTGGACAAACCCGTCCCACCTTCCAGGTCGTTTGTCGAAGGAAGTCTCGCGGCAGTGTCTCATGTCCATGATGGGGGATTTTTTCAATGGCGGACAGAATCAGGTACGACCTCGACATGATCAAGGGGTGTTCACGCACGCTGGGGAAACTCCACAACGAGTTTGACCAGCACGGGAATCCCTCGGACGGATACGAGGACGAACTGGGACACGAGGGCCTGAAGGACGCCTTCGACGATTTCAGTACCACCTGGAAGAAGACGCGCAAGAAACTCTCGAAGGAACTCAAGAAGCTGGCCGATTACACCGGCGCGGCGGCCGAGAAGTACGAAGAGATCGACCACGAGTTGGCCAAGGCGATTGCCGAGAACACGGGGAAGGGCAAGAAGTGAGCAGGCGATCCGGTGACTGGCCGCCGTTGTGGGACGGGGATCCCACTCCGGGGGATCCCGACGAAGTGGCCGCTCTCGGGCGGAAGCTGCGGCAGATGGCCGACACGATCGACGAACAGGCCCGCGTGATCAAGGCGTTGTCCTCCGTGGAGGGCTGGGACAGCGACGCCGGCCGGGCCTTCAACGAGATCGCCGACGGCGCCGGTGACCGGCTCAAGAAAGCGTTCGAGCGGTACGACGAGGCGTCCAAGGCGCTCGGCACCAAGGTGGCCGAAGGCGAATCCAAGGAATTCGCCGGAGAGTTGCACCGGGCGCAGAAGCAGGCCGACAGGGCCCTGGCGGACTACCGTGAGGCGAAGTCCGATCACGATCTCGCCGACCGGGAGGTGAAGAAGTTCACGGACAAGTACCCCGTCAGTCAGATTCCCGAGGCCGACCGGCCCGAGTACGAGCGCTGGGAGAAGAAACGCGACGAGGCGCTGCACCGTATCGGAGCGGCGCGCAAGAAGGTCAAGGACGCCAGGGACATCTTCGACGACGCCGGCGACCGGGCCGCCCGCCACATCAAGGACGTCGTCCACCACGACGCGGTCCGTGACCCGGGCGGATTCATGAACTGGCTCGCCGACTGGGCGGACATGTTCTCCAACATCTCCGCGATCCTGTCCGTTCTGGCGGTCGTGTGTGCCTTCATACCCCCGTTGCAGTTCCTCGTTCCCATCTTCGCCACCCTCGCGGTGCTCACCAGCGCCGCGGCCCTCGCCGGTCACGCCTACGACATGTCGGTGCGGGGCGGGAAGGTGAACTGGTTGAAGCTCGGCACGGACTTCCTCGGCGTCCTGCCCGGTCTCGGGGCGCTCAAGGGCTTCAAGGCCGTCGGCAAACTCCGGGGACTCGCCAAGCTCAAGGCCTTCGGCAGGGCCGGTACCTGGGGTGAGGCCTCGCTGCGGGGGCTCGACGGCATCGGCCACAACTTCCTCAACGGCCTCAGCGTGGGGCTGACGAACAAGGTCCTCGCCCAGGGTCTGAAACTCGGGCAACGGCTCAACGTCGGCGGTCTTCCCGAGAAGTTCGTACCCATCGGCGGGAAACAGATCACCGGGGTCATCAAGGGCAACGGTCTCGCGAGCGCGCTGCACCGGATGTTCAGCGGCGAGAACGGCGGGACCACCGGCTACCAGGAACCGGAAACGGCCGAGCCGACCCCGGCTCCGGGCCCCACTCCCTCCCCGTCGCCCCAGCCCTCGCCGAAGCCCTTCAATGCGGCCCTGGCCGCGTAGGAGGAGATCCCGGTGAGCGACTCAGATGACCTCGGCTCGTGGGAGTTCGTCGGCCGCAGGGGCACGGATCCCGTGCTCCTCGTGCCGGGGCGCGTGCTCGCGGCCACCCCGGCCACCAAGGCGTTCGCCGAACGGGCGGGCGGCGAACTGCGCTTCGACTTCCTGGACGACCGGGCGGTCCTCCGTATGCTGCGACGCCGGCACCAGGACGAGACCGCGATGTTCGACGCCGGACTCAGGATCGGCGCCCCGCTCGCGATCGTCGGGTTCGGCGCCGCCGTGTACTGGGGCGGAGTCGTCCAGTACTGGGAGTCGGGTACGGCACGGGCCGTCTACGCGTGCGCCGCCAGCGCGGTCGTACTGATCCTGCTCGCTGTCTACGTACGCACCGCCGCGGCCCACTGGGGAGACCCCGTCCGGCAGAACCTCCGTGCCCGGGCCCGGCGGTATCGAGAGCTCGCGCAACTCGCGCGCGCGGAGGGCGCGGACGTGCCCGCCCACTACCCGCACTACGGGCCGTATCCGTTCGCGGCCAGGTTCCGCCCCGAAGCGGATGAAGCAGAGACCACCGATGGAGAAGGCCTGTCGTGAGCGCCATAGCAGCCGAGGAGAACGTTCAGGGCTCGATCGGTGGTCCTGGCATAGACGTGCGCTGGATCATGCCGGAGGGGTTCTTCGAGATCCCGATGGACGCGGAGAGCCTGGACGAGACCGCCGGGCAACTCGTCGAGCTGGCCCGCGCCGTGATGCCGGAGGCCACCTTCGAGGTGCAACTGGAGTGGGCGGTCATGGTCGCCGCGCACTACGACTCGTTCGCCGAGGCCGGGATCCAGTACTCCGGCTTCGTCATGACGGAGGTGGACGGGGAGCGGTGTACGGCGACGGTCACCGTCAGCATGATCGACCTGGACGAGAGGGCGGGCCCGCATCCCGTCGGGTTCCTGGGCTCGACGATGCGTCATCTCGAGATGGGACAGGTCAGCGAGATCGCGCTGCCCTGCGGGCCGGCCGTGTCCTGCATCGGGACCCGGAAGGGGAGCATGCCCGGCAGCCTCACCGCGTCCGGAGCCGACGAGCCGGTGGTGACCTCCTTCATCCAGGTCCAGATACCGCTGAGCAACGCCACGGTTCTGGTCCTGGAGATGGGCACGCCCACACCGCGGGCGTGGGACGTGTTCTCGGCGATGTTCGCCGGCGTCGTGAAGAGCGTCCGCCTGTTCAGTGATGCGGGCAAGCCGATGGTGATGCCGGGATGACCACGAAGCCCGACCTCACGGCACCGCCCAGGGACTACCGGCTCCTGGTGCCCCGGGACTGGTTCCGCATCGACCTCACCCAGGACCGCTGGCGCGCCCAGCTCAAGACGTTCGTGGACCACCAGGCCGAGGGCAAGAACGTTCCCGCCGAGGTCAAGCAGGAGACCTGGGCGACCCTGCGCAACACCGCCGAGGCCGCGGTCAGGACCGGCGCGCTGGAGTTCTTCCTCAGACCGGAGCTGGAGGGCGGCGGCATCCTCCCCGCGTCGCTCCTCGTCTCCCTGGTGCCTGGGCGCGGGGGACCGGCTCCCCGCGACCTGGAGAACGTGCTCGGGGCGCAACAGCGCGGGAACGCCTCCGCCGCGGACGTCTCGACCGTCGCCCTGCCGGCCGGAGAGACCGTCCGCGTCCTCGGCCCCACCACCCTGGACCTGTACGTCCAGATGCCCGGCGGCGTCGGCTACCTCGTCCTCGCCTTCGCGGTACCGCTCAACGGGGTGACCGGCCCCATGGCCGGACTCTGCGACGCGATCGCGGAGTCGCTGCGGTGGATCACGTGAGGCCCGCCCGATGGGGCCCGCCTTGGCGCCGGCCGGTCGAGGAGAACTGACACGTGGGTGACTACAGCACGCTCGACACCGGGACGTTCGTCGACGACTCGGGGACCGTCCGGGAGATGGTCCCCTCGTCGGTCATAGCCGCCGTTCCGGCCGCCAGGGCTGCCGCCGAACGATACGGCCGGCAGGTGCGGTTTGCCGTGCCGCCGTCCTTGGCGCCGTCGTTGTCGAGCTCATCCGCAGCGCTGGACACCAGTCCGTATCCAGCGGTCACGACACCGAGCGAAGCAGAGGTGATCTCCACGATTGATGACGGCGGGCCGTAAAGGTCCGCCGCCGATCCCTCTCAGCGGTTGACGGCTTGGATTTCCTGGACGGTGATGTCCTGGGTGGTTCCGAAGGTGCCGTTGGGCAGGTTTCCTCCGGCGCCGCCGGTGCCCGCCCAGGAGATCTGCCAGGTGATCGTCGCCCGCAGCTTGAAGACGCTGTCACCGGAAGAACGCAGGTACCTGATTCCGCAGGGCGGTGTCCTGCCCGCGTCTCCCTTGGCATAGGGCTTGCCGATGGAGCCGTCGGCGTTGATGGCGCACTCACCGGAGGCAGGGAAGGTCTGGGCGTCCGCGGTGCCGGGTTCCAGCTTGAGGGAGACGGGCTTCGCGGTGGTCGTGGCCCGAATGTTGAAACCGGGGACGTTGAGTGCCGCCGTGGCCTGGACCTCGTCGAAGACGGCCTTGTCGAGCCAGGCCCAGGTCGGCAGGTTCACCTTGGTGGTGGTCTCGGGGGCGAGGGTCACCTTCGTGTCGGGAAGCTCCATGCGCTGGTACGCGAGGGCGGCGAGGATCTGCGGGGTGACGGCCTCCTTGTACCGGGCCGGCGGGGTGTCGCCGTTCTCGACCCAGAAGGGGAGTTCGGTGCACGAACTGCGCTTGAGGATGTCGGGTTCGTCGGGGTTCTCGACGGCCGCCCAGAACATCCCCTCGCCGTCCTTGTCGACGTTGTAGTCCTTGTAACCAGGGGTGTCGGTCCAGCCGTAGTCGTCCTCGTAGTGGCGCTGCATCTCGCCGATCGCCGTACCCGCGGTGCCGCCCATTCCGGGCGTGTTCTTGGCGCTCTCGATCTGCGCGGACATCTTCTTCTTGAAGTCCTTGGCACCCAGGTACGGGGCGTACCAGCAGGCCGGAGGCGTCCAGCTGACATCGGAGGACGTCACGTTCCCGACACCGCCGTTCTTGGCTACGGCGCCGGAGTACTGGATTTTGGCGGCGGCGTAGACGGTGTTCGTGTCTCGGCCGCCTGACTGCTCTGTGTCGGCGCCCTTGTCCTTGCCCGTCGGCCCTGCCGCGTAGGCCGGTTCCGACAGGAGGAGAGCGCCGAGAACCAGAGTCAGCGCCCCGGTGCCGAGCAGTACGCGTCGCCGTCCGCTCACTGGCACTTCGCCGCCTTGGTCTGGACGTACACCTTGGACGCCTGCCACAGGTCATCGGCTGTGGGGAACTTGGTCATTACGATCTTGAAGTAGTCGAAGTCCGCGAGACTCGGCTTGGTCTTCAGGACCTTCCCGGTCTTGATCTCCTTGCCGTAGAACTTGGTTGAGTCCACGCAGAACGCCACCTCTACGGCCTGACCGTTCGTAGTGGAGCGCGTGGTGACGTCGTAGTGCCGCTCCGTGCCGGTCGCCGTCCAACCGCCCTTGATCCAGTCGTTGATCTGCACCTGCGCATAATGGAGCCCGTCCCCTGTGGCGTAGGTGGTCACTGCAGCGTCCTTGGTCGTGCGCTTGTCGATGCCGCGGTAGATGGCGCGGAGGAAGTTCGCGGCATCCTCCATCGCAGCCGCCTCGTTCTTGTCGTTCGGCTTGGGCCAGTCGAAGACCATGGTCAGGTCCATGTCTTTGGGCAGCGACACGTCCACGCCGTCCGGCTTGTCTGCCGCCGGTGCTCCCGAAGCGGATGCCGAAGCCGTCGGCGTCTTCGTCCCCTGGCCGGCTCCGGCGATCTTGTCGTTGTCGCTGGCCTTGTCGTCCCCGCCGCCGCAGGCGGTCAACAGCAGTGCTGCGGTTGCCGCCAGCGCGGCAGCGGCGGG
Organism: Streptomyces arenae; assembly: GCF_022343545.1. Classification (NCBI taxonomy): domain Bacteria; kingdom Bacillati; phylum Actinomycetota; class Actinomycetes; order Kitasatosporales; family Streptomycetaceae; genus Streptomyces; species Streptomyces arenae. The sequence goes on along the minus strand of NZ_JAKQYH010000006.1, from coordinate 172,637 downwards.
CAAAGTACGGCGCTTCACAGTGAACTCCCCGTGAGACAACAGTCCATTCAAGAGGTCCGACGCTATCGGGGAGCTTCCCGGTTTCGCCAGCGCGAACTTCGCTGTGAATGGTGATAATCCGGGGCGCATGGCGTGCTGGAGGGTGTGACCTGTGTCCTGATCGTGCCTGAACGGATGACGCCGTCGGCCGCGTTTGTATGCGGTGTGCGTGGCGCCGTACGGCGGGAGTTCCGTTGCGCTACCGCCAAACCTTGCAGATCGGGCGGGTGCACGGCCGATCTGCCGATGTGTACGGTTCGGGTCGAACCGAGGGTCGGTCAAAAACCTTGCTTGCTGCGGTCTGTGGTCACCTCACCCTGTGCATCGCCTTATGCGGACGCGCAGGGCGAGGCAAGAGCGTTACAGATCGCCCGGCTTCGGCGCCGCTGCTTCTCCGGAGGGACCCATGAGGATGGAGTGGGTCTCGTGAACGTCCTTGGCTGCCTTCGAGGGCACACTCACCTCCACCATGACGATCCCGCTCCGGAGCCGGGTGATGACCGGGGGCTGGGAGCGGCTGGGGAGTTCGCCGAGGAATCGCGTCAGCCGGGCACGCTGGCCTGGGGACAACTCGCTTTCGGCGACGGTGTGGACGGCTCCGGAGAGTAGCTGGCACAGCCGCTCGGCGCTGTCGGGATTGCCGGTGAACAGGCGGATCCAGGACTGGTCCACGAAGCTGAGCCGTACGTCGGCTTCGGCCTCGCTGAATGTCATCCGTCTTGCTCCGGCGAGAGAATCGCGAGGGAATTCCGCGAGCACGTCGGCCTTGTCCAATGTGCCTGTTCGGGTACCGAGAAACAGCAGACGCCGACTCGTCAGGGCGAGGTCGGTGGCATAGCCCTTGGGGCGGCGCGCTGGATCCAGTTGCCAGGGCACCGTCCGCGCCAGAGTGTCGGGCGCGGCCCACATGACGGGAAAGTCCTCGACCTCGTTCTCCGGTTCCTCAGGCCTTCCACGCACGGGTACATCACCGAAGGGCGAGCCGGCGGCTCCGCCGATGTTCGCGATGAGGTTGGCGATCAGTGGAATCCCGACGGCGAAGGCGCGGCCGGTGCGTTGCGCGACACGGTCGCCAGTCGTGCGCAGGGTGTAGCTCGGACCCGCAGGCCAGTCACGCAGTTCCTGCTGGATGTCGTTGCGATCGAGATCTCTGAACCAGCGGGATCCAGAGACAGCCGGTGAGATGCCGGTGGCGAATTTGGCCGCGGTCCTGATCAGCAGATCCTCGTCGGCTTCGGGATACCAGTCCATCAGTACGTCATCTCTCCACGGAGGAACACAACTCGGTCAATCGAGAAGACCGGCAGGAGCGGTCGAGGGCGGGAATTCCACCGAGCCGACGATTCCCGCGACGGCGTGTGCGAACTCATCCCACTGTTCCACTGAAGCCGTGTCCAGGGTAAACACAGCGGTGTACGGACCGGTTGCGAACGGGATGTGTACCTGGATTTGTCCCATGATGAGTTCCTCGTCCTGGCCGGACTTCGTGTATCCGCCGTCCACGACTAGTTTCTGGAAGCTGACTGCGCAGACCGCCGGCCCGCACGGGAGATCCAGCCAGGTCACCTCGCGCAAGGTGTCCCGGAGCAAGAGTGCCTTGATGCCCTGCGCGACGACTTCCTGATCCGTCTCACCGGACTCGAAGGCCGCGATGGTGAGCGAGCAGTGTGCCACGCCTCTGTCGTCCTCCAGCCCGTAGAGTCCGATACCGAAGAAGCCGACCCCGCTCGCGAGCATCTGATCGGCCATGGCGCTGTACAGCGAACCCATGGTTTCCCACAGGGGTACTTCACCACGTGGATAGATCTCGCGGACGAGTTGCTGTGCCGCCTGTGCCCGCTCGTCAGCATCGAGTGAAACCTCGATCGCGTGCATACCGTCGGGTAGCCGGAAGGCCATCGGGGGCAGTACGGCGCCCTCGATGGTCAGATCCTGGAGTGTCTCAGGGGTGTTCATGAACGGCACTCAGCCCCCAAAGTCATTTGTTGCGATGGTATGCACCTTGTAGGCATCGAGGGCGCCCTTGATCGAACCATCGATGATACGGCCCGCCCTGCCCATGGGGGCGATTGCGTCGGCCCCCTTGATGAACTTCAAACCCGACACCAAGTTGATGCCCTGGGTGCCGAGAAACTGACCCTTGCGAATATTCTGCAATCCGCTTTCGACCGCCAAGGTCAGTCGGCTGCCGCCTTCGCCCAGCTTCACCATGGGCACCGCTTTGATGGGACCGAAGAGAACAAATGCCTTCCCGACGCTGGTTACGCCGCGGTAGCCCTCGCCGAGCTCTGCGGCCCGTGCGGCCGCGTTTGCGCCCTTCGCGAGTTCTGCGCTGCCCGTGAGCCCCTTGACGCCTGGTAGGACGCCGAGGGCGTCGAATCCGATCTCGGTCCAACTGACTTCCGCGCCAGCTGCTTTGGCGGCCAGATGGGTCAGGAGGGCTGCGCCACTCGTAATCATCGCTGCGGCGGCGAAGATGGCGCCTATAGGTTCGAAGGGAGCGGTGATGATGGCGAGGAGTCCCAGTACACCGCTGGCCAGGCTGAGAAGGTCGCCGATTGCTTTGAAGACGTCCGCGTGATCTTTGATCCAGTCGCCGGTGGCGTCCCAGGCACCCTCGATACCCTTGCCGAGTTTGTCCCAGAAGCCCGGCTCGTCGGGCGCGATGTCGCCGGCCTTGTCGAGCTCCTTGCTGACCTGACGGGCGGCCGCCCGGTAATCCGCCTCCAGTTCATGGACCTTCTGAATGACGCCGTCCACGGCGCTCGAGGCTTTGGCGAGTTCGTCGCTGCCCTTGCCGGCGGCCTTCCCCTCGGCCTCTGCCTTGGCATTGAGTTTGTCCCCGGCGCTCTTCTCCAGGCGGTCCGCGCGGTCCTGGAAGTCCTGGAGGTCGTCGGCCCAGCGGTGCAACGCGCGCGAGGCCTTGTCGAAGGACTCGTGGCTCTTGCGGATGAGAGGGGTGACGTCCTGGCCGACGTACTCGCTGAAAGCGATCGCGGTCTTGCCTTTCCAGGCACCGGTCTCGATGCGCTCCAGTTCTCCCAGCGCCGTACCCAGCTCGCCGGCCAGCTTGCCGAGCTGCTTGGCGAGGTCTCGGGTGTCCTCCACGCTTCCCGGCGTGGGGTCCCAGCCTATGTGGGGGAAGGCAGGCCGTTGCCCAGCCACGTCACTTGCCCTTCTGCTTCGGAGCCTTGAGGGACTCGGCCAGGTCCAAGTCGAGCTTGTCGAAGCTCTCGCCGATGTTGTTGATCATCTTCACGGCGCCCTGGGTGTGCTTGCCGAGCTGCTTGATGCCGTAGCCCCACTCGTCGGCGAAGTCCTGGACGTCTTCGATGAGCTGCTTCTCACCGACTGCCGAGGCGTCCGCGCTGCGGAGAGCGCGGCGGGTGGTCTCCATGCGGTCGCTGATGGACGAGAAGGTCTTCTTCAGGTCCTGGAAGATCGTGTCTTCGAGGCGTAGGTCACTCATGTCGGATTCCGGACTCCTGGAGCGGCTGTAGCTCGAGCTCAGCGGGCTGCTCACGTCTCATCAGCGGTTCACGGACTGGACTTCCTGGACCTTGACGGCCTGGTCGTTGCCGAAGGTGCCGTCCGGCAGGTCGCCTCCCGTGCCGCCGCTGCCGGTCCAGCTGATCTGCCAGGTGACGGTGGCCCGCAGGTTGAACGTGCCGTTCCCGGAAGAACGGAGGTACCTGATCCCGCACGGTGGCGTCCGGCCGGCCTTGCCCGTGGCGTAGGCCTCGCCGATCGTGCCGTCCGCGTTGATCGTGCACGCACCGGAGGCGGGATATGTCTCGGCGTCGGCCGTGCCCGGTTCAAGCCGCAGTGAGACCGGCTTCGCCGTCGTGGTGGCCTGGATGTTCAGACCGCCCACGGAGAGCGAGGCGGTGACGGAGACCTCCTTGAAGGTGGCGTCGTCGAGCCAGGCCCAGGTGGGGAGGTTCACCTTGGTGGTGGCCGCGGGAGCCAACGAGACGTCCTTGGACGGCAACCGGACCCGGTTGTAGGCCAGTTCGGCGAGCACCTGCGGGGTGACGGCTTGCTGGACGGGCGGTGTGTCCCCGTTCTCCACCCAGAAGGGCTGTTTGTCGCAGGCCTGCGCCTCGGGCTCCATCCATCGGTCCGGATCGACCACCGCGACCCACCAGTTGCCCTCGTCCTTCTTGTCGAGGTTGTAGTTCTTGTACGTGCCGTCCTTGTATTCGTCACGGAACATTCCGACAGCCGCCTTGGCGTAACTGTGCTGGCCGGGCGTGTTGACCGTCTCGGTGTACATGTCCTCGACGTACTTGCCGAAGTCCTCTGCGCTCCGGGGCTCGTACCAGCACGCGGGTGGTGTCCAGTCACCCACGGGCTGCACGTTGCCGCTTCCGCCGTCACCGGCGCTGCCGGTCGCGGAGCCGCTGAAGGTCACTTTGGAGACGATGCTCGTGCCACTCTGCGCGCCACTGGTCTTCGTCTTGCCGCCGTTGGACTTGCCGGGCGTGCCCCATTCGGCGAACGCCGTGCCCGGCACCAGGGCAAGAGCCGCTGCCATGGCCCCTGTGGCAAGCCAGCGGTGGTGCATCCCTACGGAAGGCACTTCTTGTTCCCCCGGTCTGAAGTCAGCTTGGTGGTCTGCCAGACGCCCTCGCTGTTCCGCTCCAGGCGCGTGCTGTACAGCACATAGGAGTTCTTGGTGGCGGGGGACCTGTCGACCTTGTTCGTCTTCCGGTTCTTGTTGAACGCCTTGCTCTCGTCCGAGCAGTACGTGACTCCGGCGGACTTCGCGTCGAACACGCTGATGGCCGGGGAGTGGTAACGCACCTCCCCGTAGTACGTGAACCCGGCGTCCACGATTCCCTTCACCCAGTCCTGGCTGCCGGCGAGTGCGGTACCCGTCTGGTAGAAGCTCAGGGCGGACGACTCGGGGTCGCCTTTCGTGACGGAGAACGTCACCGCGGTCTGCGCGCGGCCGGCGTCCGCCAGGATCGCGTCCTTTGTCGCGTCGCCGGTCGTCCACCCCTCGAACGACTCCTTGACGTCGCTCGGCAGGGTCAGATCAGGGCGCTTCACGTTGACGGAGGAGGTACTTGGTGAAGCCGACTCCGTGCCGCTTCCCGTCCCGGCACCGTCGATCTTTTCGTTGTCCTTGGAGTTGTCGTCCTTGCCCCCGCAGGCGGCCAGCAGCAGAGCTGCTGCGGTCACGGCGGCAACGGGCAAAGTGCGGCGCATCACAGTGGGCTCCCCGTAAGACAAATCTTGAGTCAAGAGCACTGACGCTATCGCTGGGGTGACTGGAAGGCCAGCGCGCCTCTGGCCCGGTGGCGACGCCGTTCACATGGAGAACGGTGCAAAGCAGTGCGTTAGTACGGAGAACCCCCGATCCCGCAGCCCCGTGAGAGTGAGGTTCGCCGGAGGTGCAGGCGACTGACCCTGGGCAGTTGCGGCGTGGGAGTCCTGATCCCGCGCCCGGCGTGTGGGCCTTGCGGGGATTGTACGAGCGCGGCGTGAGCGGCCGCCCGGTCCGTCTGTTGGATCCCGCTCCTTGGGTCTCCCTTTGCGGTTCGTTGGTTGTGGGGTGGAAAAAGGCCGACAGACAGTGACCGTGGCCCTCTGCGTGTCGTGGGGCGGTCGGGCAGGCAGGCGTTCACGGGGGTCAGTGGTGGCGGATCACGTCAAGGTGTCCACGAATGAGTTGCGGGAGATCAGCAGATCTGTCGCGAAGCTGAAGTCCAGCTTCGAACACGCGAAGGATCTCGTCGACTCGTACGGCCCTGAGATCGGGTCCGGTGAGGTCGCCGACGCGCTCGGTGACTTCGCCGACGACTGGAAGAAGAAGCGCCAACAGCTCTGTGACGGGCTGGAGTTCCTCGGGAAGACCGCGGGTGAGGCGGCCAAGGCCTACGACGGGCTGGATCAGCATCTCGCGGACGCGCTGCTCAAGGCACAGCCGGGGGACAAGTGAGCGACCACGACTTCTCCGGTGTCGACTGGCAGACGGCCCGGTACGACGACAGGGAGTTCACGCCCGGCGACCCGTACGAGGTGGCCCGGCTCGGCAAGCGGATCTCCGACACCGCCAGGCTGATCGAGGAGCAGGCCGGCAAGCTCAACAACCTCGTCGACGGGAACGGCTGGGACTCGGACGCCGGCCGGGCGTTCACCCAGAAGACCGGGGACACCGTCAAGCTGCTCAGCCAGTCGCATCAGCGGTACGCGGCGGCCGGCGCGGCGCTCGGGTCCTCCGTACCGTACGAGCCCATCGCCGACCAGGTGCGGGAGAACTGGGCCACCGCGCTCAACCACGCCCAGAACCGGGTGCGTTCCGCTCTGAAGAAGGCGGCCGCCGCCGACGCCGACAGCAGCAGCTACCAGAAGCAGCTCGACCAGCATCCGTCCAGTGACGACAGCCATCCCGACAAGCAGAAGCTGAAACGGCAGAAGGAGGCCTCCGACGGGGACCTCGACGCCGCCAAGCGGGAGCTGCGGGCCGCGCTCGACTACCGCGACACCCAGGCGGGGTACGCGGCGAAGGCGATCAGGGACGCCGTCGACCACGACGGCCTGAAGGATCCCAAGCACCACTGGTGGGACGACTGGAAGGACTGGGTCGCCGAAATCGGGCACTGGGCCGGGGTGATCGCCGGGGTGCTGTGCGTACTGGCCCTCCTCCTCAGCTGGGTGCCGATCCTCGGTGAGGTGCTCGCCGCGCTGGCACTGGTCGCCTCCGTGGTCGCCCTCGTCTGCGACACCGTCTCCGCCCTCGACGGCAAGGGCACCTGGCTGGACGTCGCCATCGACCTGGTCGGTGTGCTCTCCTTCGGCGCCGGACGGATCCTCGGTACGACAGCTAAGGAGGCCGCCCTCGCCGCTCGCGGCTCGTCCGCGCTGAAGGACGTCCAGGCCGCCCGTGAGCTCGGCCTCGGCAAGGAGTTCGCCGCGGACATCGCCGAGTCGCTCTCGGGGGTGAAGCCCGGCAAGATCGGCGAGGCGCTGGCGAAGGGGCCGGCGAGTCTGCTGCCGAGGATGCGGTCGGTCGTGAAGGAGTCCTTCGACATCAAGTCGTACTTCACCGCCATCGGCAAGGGCGAGGACATCGGCGAGGGCATCGTCCGCGGCGGCAGGCTCCCCGGGCTGCGGCTGCTGTCCGACTCCGGTTTCAAGACCATGGCCCGTTCCGCCGGCGGTCTCTACTGGGCGAGCCAGACCGTGCCGACGGCCGCGGGGATCCTGAACCTGGCGCCCACGCAGGGCTGGGAACAGCCCTTCGAGGCCGATCTGTTCGGCGGCCTCAAGAAGAGCGTCCCCGGCCTCGGCGCCAACGGGATCCCGTTCTACAACGGGCACTTGACCGTCCAGGGCTGACCGTCCGGGGCTGACCGTCCGGGGCTGACGGGGTCGGACTGATGGGGTCGGACTGACGGGGCGGGACGACCGACACAACCGGGCCGCCGGGGCAGCAGGGCGGCCGGGACTACAGGGCTAGCAGGGAACGAGGCAGGGCACGTGGCAGGAGAAGACGGCGGCGGGAGCGTCGACGAACAGTTCGCCCGGCTTCCGCGGAGCGCACGGGACGCACTGGAGGAGAGCGGACTCGGTCTCCCGCAACTGCGCCGGATGGCGGCGGAGGAGGGTGGGGAGCGCCGGGTACGGCACATCCTCTCCGAGTTCGCCCCGTCCGGCTCCTCCGGCACCGCCGGCTGGTGGGAGTACGGCGGTGACCTCGACGGCCGCCACCGCGCCCCGGTGTGGCCCTGGCTGCGGCTGCTGCTCGTCGCCGTGGCCGCGGTCGCCCTGTGCCTGCTCAGCACGTACTGGCTGGACCGGCAGGCCCTGTTCGTCGGCGGCGCCCTCGCCCTGGCCGTGGTCTGGGCGGGGTACCGGACCCGCTGGTCGCGCGGCGGGTTCGTGGTGTGCGGGCTGGTGGGGGCGGCGTACCTGGCCCTGGTCTGGCTGGGGTCCTACTACGCCGGCGAGTGGTACCTGCACCTGCGTGGGCAGGAGACCACGGTCACCTACGCGGCACCCGTGCACGAGCAGGCGTCGCACGGCGTCCGCGTCACCTACTGCCGGGTCAGGCTGCCCGACGGAACGGTCCGCAGGGTGTTCGAGAACGACGAACGGTGCACCGACCCGGACATGGCCGGCACCAGGCTCACCGCGGTGATCGACCCGACGGACCACTACCGCCCCGTTCTGGGCCGCGCGTCCGACATCGGAGGCACCGTCCAGGGCTGGGTCTGCCTCGGTGCCGCCGCCGTGCTCGTCCTCGCCCCGCTGTCCGCCGCCGCCCTGAGCCGGGCCGACGAACGGCGCGGCGGGCGGGGCGGCCGGAGCGGCCGGGCGAGCGGAGCCGCCGTATGACCGGCACCGGTGAGGGGAGCGCCGTGGACTCCGTGCCGGCCACCGTCCCGGCCCCCTCCGACTACCGCCTCGCCGTTCCCGAGGGCTGGGAGCGCATCGTGCTCGACAGCCCCGACCGGTGGACGCACCGCGTCGACAAACTGGTCAAGCGGGGGCTGCGGCGTACGAAGGCCACCCCGCAGCTGGAGGCCGCGCTCGCGGAGCGGATGCGGGCCCAGGCCGAGGCCGCGCACGCCAACGGCGGCGTGGAGATGTACTTCGTCCAGCAGGTCGTCGGTCAGGTCCCAGTCTCCGCCGGTCTGGTCGTGACCGTCCTGCGGCCGTCGTCCGGCACCGAACCCGGTGACCTCGCCGACATCGCACGCTCCCTCGCCCTCGGCAGGCCCGGCGAGGACGACGTCACCCTCGTGGACCTCCCCGCCGGTCCCGCCGTACGCCACCGCCACCTCCGCAGGCCCGCCCCCGACGACCCCGACGGCAACAAGCTCGCCGTCGTCCACCTGGACGTCTACCTCGCCGTCCCGCACAGCGACCAGCGGCTGCTGCTGTCGTTCTCCACGCCCACGGCACCCCCGATGGAGCCGCTCGTGGAGGCCCTGGTCACGCTGTTCGACTCCGTCGCCCGCACCCTGCAATGGATGGCCTGATGCCCGAGTTCGCCGCCGCCACGGTCCGTCTGCGGACCCCCGAGCACGCCGTCGCGCTGCCCGTGCGGACGCCCGTCGACCTGGCGGCCTGGGCCGCGGCGGCCGCCCGGGGGCTGGTCGGTCCGGACGACGGCGAGCCGAAGCTGCTCGACGCGCTCGCCCACGAACTCCGCGAGGCCGCCGCCGACTCCCGCGAGCGGGGTCCGGTCACGGCGCTGTCGTACGTGCCGGAGCCGCGGCTGGGCGAGCTCGCCCGGATCGAGCTCTCCGCGCTCGTCGCCGACGAGAGCCACCCCCGCCTGACCGTCGACCTCCTGCGGCGCTACCTCGCCGCCCCGACCCCCGACTCCTACCGCCCACCCGAGGCCGAACTCCGCACCCTGCCCGCGGGCCCGGCGGTGAGGGTCCGGCACGCGTACGTCCAGGACGTCGGCCGGGACGGACTGGGGACGGTCCTGGAGACCTGTGCGTACGGCATCCGGGCCGACGAGACCTGGGGGCTCGTCCTGCTCGCGTCCTGGCGGTCGTTGGCGTACACGGACGCCCTGTGTGAACTCACCGACGACCTGGCCCGGACGGTCCGGGTCACGTCCTGACCGTCCTGGGGTGCCGTGGCGGGATGCCGTCAGCGGGCGGGGCAGGTCCTCACCCGCTGGGTCCTTCACGGCAGCGAAGCCTCGCCCGGCCGGGTGATCCTGCTCGGGTGACGGCACCGGCCCAGGGGCGTGTCACGAGTCGGCGGCGGGGCGTGAGCAATTCGTGCAGGCCTCATGGGTGCGTGGTGACGGTCAGGGCCACCGGCGGTGCGGGAACGGGCCGTTGTGGATTCGCCGGCGCACAGCCCGGTTGGTCGCCGCGCCCCTGTGTTCCCAACCGCCGCACAGGTCACCGTCGTTGCAGATCGCAACGTCGATTTCGGTGAGGTCAAGGAGTCCGGGCGTGCCTTGAGGGGCTTATGTGCGGCTGATACGGTGCGAGCGCTTGACACTCACCCCCCAGCGGAGTATTCGCCCGAGTCGGGGTATTTCGTGTCGAGTTCAGAAGTTCTTGACAGACACAGTCTGGGTTAACGGGGAGCGGTTGCGTGAAGATCCAGGAGCGTACGGGGGCGGGCGCCGGTCGTTCCGCCGGTCCGGTTCAGCCTTCGGTCGGTGACCGCCTTCCCACCGCGCCCCGCGAGCGCAAGCCCGCGCTCGCCGCGCTCGCCGTCCTGCTGATCCTGCTCGGCGCGCTGGGCGCCACCACGCTGGTGCTCCAGGCCGGTGACCGGATCGAGGTCATCAAGACGACCGCCGAGATCCCCGCCGGTTCCTCGGTGACCAACGACAACGTGACCTCGGTGATGGTCGCGGCCGACGACAGCATCCACTACGTCAAGTGGTCCCAGCTGGGCGCCCTGCGGAAGCTGAAGGCCGTCAACACCATCCCCAAGGGCGTCGTGGCCGTCGGTGAGATGTTCGGCAGCGGCAGCGCGCTGGCCGACGGGAAGGCCACCGTCGGTCTCTCCCTCAAGCAGGGCCAGTACCCGAGCGGCCTCGAGATCGGTGACGTCGTCGCCGCCTACCGCGTGACCAGCGGCGGTTCCTCGTCCTCCGGCGGCTCGTCGTCCTCCGGCGGTTCCTCGTCGTCCGGCGGCGGTTCCGCGATCGTCAGCCGCGCCACCGTCAGCTACGTGCCGGACGGCAAGAGCAGCGACACCGACTTCGTCAGCAGCACCAACCTGGCCGTCACGGTCACCGTCGACAACAACGACGCCGCCGCGCTCGCGCAGGCCGCCTCCAACGGCGAGGTCGCCCTCGTTCGCGTCCCCGGCAACGGCAACTAGAAGGCGGCTCCCACCCCATGGCGCTCATCGCAATCGCCGCCGACAAGGGTTCCCCCGGCGTCACCACCGCGGCCGTCGCGCTCGCCGCGGTCTGGCCGCGCCGGGTCCTGCTCGCCGAGGCCGACCCGGCCGGCGGCGACCTGGTCTACCGCAGTGCCGCCGCGCACGGCGGACCGCTGAACCCGAACACCGGCATGCTGTCCATAGCCGCCACCGCGCGACGAGGGCTCGTACCCGACCAACTCTGGGACCACGTACAGCCATTGAGCGGCGGCCTGGAGGTGCTGGTCGGGCTGGGTGTCGCCGAGCACGCGGCCGGCCTCGCCGGGCTGTGGCCCACCCTCGGGCACGCCTTCGCCTCGCTGGCCGACTCCCCGAACGCCCCGGCCGACGTCATCGCCGACTGCGGACGGATCAGCGGCGACACCCCGGCTGTGGAACTCTTCCCGCACGCCGCGCTGGTGCTGCTCGTCTCGCGCACCGAGCCCGAGTCGCTCGCCCGGGTCCGGGACCGTGCCGCCGCGCTCGCGCAGAAGCTGCACGGCGGTCCGCGCGGCGCCGCCGCCCTCGCCACCCCGCTGATCGGTGTCGTCCTGATCGCCGACCCGTCGAGCTCCGGCAAACTGGTCAACCAGGTCAACGACATGCTCGTGCACGCCCAGACCGGCGCCCGGGTGGTCGGCACCATCGCCGACGACCCGGCCGGCGCCGACCAGTTGGCCGGCCGCAAGCGGGGGCGCCTCGACAAGTCGCTGCTCATCCGCTCGGCCCGCAAGGTCACCGCCGACGTCCACCAGCAGTACGGCGCCGCCTGGACCGTACCGGCCCAGACTCCCCACGCGGGGGCCGGCCGATGACCGCTGTCGACCACCAGTTGGTCAAGCGGTTCCGGCAGGACGCCGGCGACCGGATCGCCGAGCAGCGCCGGCAGGACCAGGCGTCCGGTGTGACGCCGATGTCCACCGAGGACGAACGGCAGTACGCCCGCGCGGTCATAGCCCAGATCCTGGAGGAGTACGCCCGCGCGGAGATCAACGCCGGGCGCACCCCGCTGGACGCGGAGACCGAGGAGCAGTACGCCGCCGCCGTGCACGCGGCGCTGTTCGGCGTGGGCCGGCTCCAGCCGCTGCTGGACAACCCCGAGGTCGAGAACATCGACATCAACGGGAGCGACCAGGTCTTCGTCGGCTACTCCGACGGGCGGGAGGCGAAGGTCGACCCCGTCGCCGAGACCGACGAGGAGCTCATCGAGCTGATCCAGGTCCTCGGCGCCTACTCGGGACTGTCGTCCCGGCCGTTCGACTCCGCCAACCCGCAGCTCGACCTGCGCCTGCCCGACGGCTCGCGGCTCTCGGCCGTCATGGACGTGACCCGGCGGCCCGCGCTCTCCATCCGCCGTGCCCGGATGGGCAAGGTCTTCATCTCCGACCTGGTCGGCAACGGCACCCTGACACCCGAGGTCGCGCACTTCATGGCCTGCGCGGTCCGCGCCCGCAAGAACATCATGATCGCCGGGGCCACCAACGCCGGCAAGACGACCCTCCTGCGCGCGCTCGCCAACGAGATCCCGCCGCACGAGCGGCTGATCACCGTCGAGCGGGCCCTGGAGCTCGGCCTCGACACCTTCCACGACCTGCACCCGAACGTCGTCGCGTTCGAGGAGCGGCTGCCCAACTCGGAGGGCCAGGGCGCCATCGGCATGGCCGAACTGGTCCGCCGCTCGCTGCGCATGAACCCGTCCCGGGTCATCGTCGGCGAGGTCCTCGGCGACGAGATCGTCACCATGCTCAACGCGATGTCGCAGGGCAACGACGGCTCGCTGTCGACGATCCACGCCAACAGCTCCAGCGAGGTCTTCAACCGCATCTCCACCTACGCGCTCCAGGCGTCCGAGCGGCTGCCCATCGAGGCCAGCCAGATGCTGATCGCGGGCGCGGTGAACTTCGTCGTCTTCATCCAGCGGCGCAACAACTACCAGACCGGCGGCCGGCTCCAGCGCATGGTCACCTCCGTGCGCGAGGTCAACGGCGTCGACGGCCGGGTGCTGTCCAGCGAGGTGTTCGCGGAGACGCCCGACGGCCGGGTCGTACCGCATGCGCCCATAGCCTGCCTGGAGGACCTGATGGCCTACGGCTACCAGCCGCACGGGGCTTGGGGGTGACGTGACATGAAGCTGGGTTCACTGGACTCCCTGGGCTCCATGGGCGGGCTCTTCTCCACCTCGGTCCTCTTCGCCCTCGGCTGCGGGGTCGCCGTCGGCGGCGGACTCGCGCTGCTGATCCTGGCGATCCGCGGCCTGCCCGCCAAGCCCGAGCACGAGAAGCAGAAGGCCGAGGAACGGGCCGCCGAACTCATCCGGTTCGCCGGCCGGCGCGGCTCCCTGGCCGCCATCGTCGGCCTGGTCGTGCTGCTGCTGACCCGCTGGGCGGTGGCCGGCATCGCGGCCGGTGTCCTCGTCTTCTTCTGGGACAAGCTGTTCGGCGGCGCCGCCGAGGAACGCGCCGCGATGAAGCGGGTGGAGGCCCTCGCCTCCTGGACCGAGTCACTGCGCGACACCATCGCCGGCGCGGTCGGCCTGGAACAGGCCATCCCCGCCTCCGCACGGGCCGCGGCACCGATCCTGCGCCCGCACCTCGACGCCCTCGTGGACCGGCTGCGCGCCCGCACCCCGCTGCCCGACGCGCTCCAGCACCTCGCCGACGAGATCGACGACGCGTCCGCCGACATCATCGTGGCCGCGCTCATCCTCAACGCCCGGCTGCGCGGACCCGGTCTGCGCCAGGTGCTCGGCGCGCTCGCCAAGTCGGCCCGCGAGGAGGTCGACATGCGCCAGCGCGTGATGGCCCAACGCGCCTCCACGCGCCGCTCGGTGCAGATCGTGGTGGCCGTCTCGATCGCGTTCGTCCTCGGCCTGTCCGTCTTCAACCGCGAGTTCGTGGCGCCCTACGGCACCGCCGTCGGCCAGCTCGTACTCGCCCTGGTCTGCGCCCTGTTCGCGCTCGGCTTCTGGTGGCTGCGCAAGCTGTCCACCATCGAGACGCCGGAACGGTTCCTGGTCCGCGACCAGTCGTCCGTCCAGTTCGTACGACCGCCCCGCACCGCCCCCGGCCAGCCGGGCCAGCCCGGTCAGCAGCCGCTGCCCACCGAGGAAGGGGCACGCCGATGAACCTCACGATGCCGATCGTCGTCGGCGTGACCCTGGGACTCGGCGTCTACGCCCTGATCCGCGCCCTCATGCCGAGCAAGCGCAGCGCGGTCGCACAGGTCGCCCGGATCGACGCCATGCGGGCCCGCGGCGCCGCCTACGAATCGGCCCGGGGGACCCGGGACACCGGCCGGTTCGGCTCCCTGCGCGCCGAAGTCGGGGACCGGGTCGCCGAGTTCTACCGTCAGCAGGGCTGGGAACAGCGCTCGCTCCGCGCCGACCTCGCCGTCCTGGACCGCGGCTGGGAGAAGTTCCTGGCGACCAAGGTGCTGCTCGCGGCGGCCGGCCTGGTCTTCGGGCCGTTCCTGTTCGCCGTCGTCTACACCATGGGCTTCGGCCGCAGCCCGGTCATCCCGGTCTGGCTGGCCCTGGTCTGCGCGGCCCTGTTCTTCTTCCTGCCGGACCTGGAGGTACGACGGGACGCGGCCGAGAAGCGCCGGGACCTCAGGCGGGTCATCGGGGCGTACCTCGACCTGGTGTCGATGAGCCTCGCCGGCGGCCGCGGCCTGCCCGAGGCCCTGATGGCGGCCGCCGAGGTCTCCGACGGCTGGGCCAACCAGCGCATCCGCAACGCCCTCGCCGACGCCCGGATCACCGGCGTCAGCCAGTGGCAGGCGCTCGGCGCGCTCGGTGAGGAGCTGGGCGTGGAGGAGCTGAAGGACCTGTCGGCCTCGCTGGCCCTGGTCGCGGACGACGGCGCCAAGGTGCGTGAGTCCCTCGCCTCCCGCGCCGAGACCATGCGGCACCGCGAGCTCGCCGAGATCGAGGGCAGCGCGGGCGAGAAGTCCCAGTCGATGCTCGTCGCCCAGCTGCTGCTGTGCGCCGGCTTCCTGGTGTTCCTGATCTTCCCGGCGGCGATGCGGGTGTTCCAGGTCTGATCTCCCTCCACAACCGCGAACCCTTTCGAGAGGACAACACATCATGAACGGACGGAACTTCAGCACCGGGATCCCGGCCATGGACTTCCTCGTCACCTTCCTGCAGGGCCGGGTGCAGCGCGCCCGCTCCGGCGAACTCGACCGCGGTGCCTCCGCCGTCGAGTGGGTCATCATCTCCGCGGTCGTCGTCGCGATCGTCGGCGTCGTGGCCGCCATCATCAACGCCGCGCTCAGCGACGGCGCCAACAAGGTCGGCGACTGCATCAAGGGCGCCAGCGCGAGCAAGACCTGCTGACCGGGCGTACGACGGGGACGAAACGGGGATGACGGGGGTCTTTGTGGACGTGAACGCATGGCTGCGCCGCCGGGCGGCAGCCGCGCGCGGTGACTCGCGCGACTCGGGCATGACGGCCATCGAGTTCGTGCTGCTCACCCCCGTCCTCTTCTTCATGATCTTCGCGACCGTGCAGTTCGCGCTGTACTTCTTCGCCGACCACGTGGCCCAGGCGGCGGCCCAGGCGGGCGCCCGCAAGGCCCGCGCCACCGCCGACGCGGAGCCCGGCGCCTGGCGCGGCGAGGCACGGGACGTGGTCGACTCCTACATCAGCCAACTCGGGCCGCAGCTGGTCCTGTCGCCCGACGTGAAGATGCTCCAGCCGGAACAGAACACGGTCGGCGTCGAGATCTCGGCCCGCATCCCGACGGTGTTCCCGGGCCTGGACCTGACGGTGCACGCGCAGTCGTCGGGCCCGGTCGAGCGGTTCGTGGAGGACAACTGATGACCTCCGAGGAGCGCGGGACCGAAGCGCGCGGGACCGAAGCGCGCGAATCCGAAGCGCGCGAATCCGAAGCGCGCGGGACCGAAGCGCGCGGGGCCGAGGGGCGCGGGGTGCCGGACGACCGGGGGCTGTCGACCGTCGAGGTCGTCATCCTCGCCCCCGTCATGATCCTGTTCATCCTCGTGCTGGTCGCCTTCGGCCAACTCGTGGACGGCCGGGGCGCGATCGACGGCGCCGCCCGCGACGCGGCCCGCGCCGGCTCCATCCAGAAGGACCACGCCACGGCCATGTCGGAGGCGCGGAAGGCCGCCGACGCCGACCTCTCGGACGTCTGCTCGGGGCCGGTCTCCGTCGTCCAGACCAGCCAGGGTTTCGAACCCGACAGCATCTTCACCGTCGAGGTGAGCTGCGAGGTGCGCGGCCTGGCCATGCTGGGCCTGGACATCCCCACGACCCTCACCGCGAGCTTCTCCTCGCCGCTCGACCCGTTCCGGAGGGCGGCATGAGCCTCGCCGTGCTGCGCACCTGGTGGACCGCGCGGCGGCTCCGCCTGGACGACCGGGGCTCGGGCGCCGGTGCGGTCATCATCTTCGCCCTGGTCTTCCTGTCGCTCTCCGCGTTCGTCATCGACGGCGGCCTGTCCATCTCGAAGCGCGAACGCGCCGCCGACATCGCCGAACAGGCGGCCCGTTACGCGGCCCAGGACATCGACCTGGACGAGCTGTACGAGGGGCAGGGCACCGCGCCGATCAACTTCCAGGACTGCGACGCCCGGGTGAAGACCTTCGCCCGCGAGATGGACATGTCCGCCGCCGACATCGCGGGCACGCACTGCACCGCCGCGGACGCGCAACAGGTCCAGGTCGAGGTCCAGTTGACCTACGAGCCGGTCTTCACGGGCATGTTCTACGGCGGCGCCATCGTGGTCCACGGCGAAGCAACGGCAGAAAACGAGGTCGGCTGAGCCGCCTGGGCGGACCGCCGGAGGGTTACGAAGTCGGCGGGTGCGGCTGTTGTTGTGCGGGGGGCTGTTGTATGTCCCCGGCGCCGTCGGCTCTGCCTTTGCCGCCGGGCTTCTTGCCGCCGCCGGTGTCACCTTGTCCGGGCGGGCAGTCGTCGTCACCGGGCGGTGGGTCCACGGGAGTGGGGTCGGTGGGTTCGGCCGGGGGAGTGGGGTCCGTCGGCTCGGCCGGTGGCGTGGGTTCCGTCGTGGCGGGTGGGGTGGGGCCGGGCGTCGTCGGTGGTGTGGCCGGTGGGGTGGGGTCCGTCGGCTCGGCCGGTGGTGTCGGTTCCGGCGTGGTGGGCGTCGTGGTGGTGCCTCCGGTTCCGTCGCCGTCCCCGTCCCCGGCTCCGGTTCCTCCGCCGCCACCCTTTCCGTCGTTGCTGGTTGGCTCCGGTGGTGGGGGGACGGTCGTACGGGCCCGAGCGGTGGCGTTCGCAGGCGTGCCGGTCCCGTCACCCCCGCCCGTGGCGGTCTCCGTCGGCGTGGTCGGGGGCGGGGTGCTCGCCGGTGCCGCGGGCGCCTCGGTCACCGGTACCTGGGCGGCCGGCGCGTCGGCGACCGGGGCCCGCTGGGCCGGGACCGGGGACGCCCGGCCCGGGCCGAGGATCAGGACCAGGGCCGCGGCGCCGGCGGCCATCGCGCCCGCGGCCACCACCACCGGCGTCTTCGTACCGCCGATGCCGGTGGCCTGCCGTATCCCGTGCAGCAGCCCGCTCCCGCCCCCGTGCGCGCCCGTCGAGGCCCCGGCGGCGGTGAGAGTGAGCAGGAACCTGCCGGCCGTACCGCCGACCGCGAACACCAGGAGGGCGGGGCCGACGAGCGCGGGGAGCCGGTCGTTGGCCCGCATCAGGGCGGCGAGCCGGGCCCGGCAGTCCTCGCAGCCGTCCACGTGCCCGAGCAGCCGGTCGGACTGCCGTTCGGTGGCGGCCCCGCGCACGTACGCGGGCATCCGGCTCCAGTGGACCTGGCAGGCGGGGTCGTCCGGCGCACCGGTCTGGGTGCGCAGGAAGGCCTGCCGCATCCCCTCGCGGGCGCGGTGCAGCAGTACGGCGGTGGCCCCGTCCTTGGTGCCCAGCTGCGGCCCGATCTGCGCGAGCGGCTGACCCTCGGCCTCGGCGAGCCAGAGGGCCTTGACCCAGCGTTCGGGCAACTGGCCCAGCACCCGCACGAGGAGGTCGACGGAGGAGACGCGGTCGGCCGGGTCGTCGCCGTCCCGGCCGGCCACCGTCTGCTCGGCGTCGTGCGGGTCCCGGGGCGTCTCGCGCACGGCGCCGCCGGCCGCGTAGGCCAGGTGCCGGACCGTCGTCGTCAGGTACGCCGACACGTTGTCGATGTCGTGCCCCTCGGCGATCCGCCGCCAGACCCGGAAGTGCGCCTCGGCGACGAGGTCTTCGGCGACCCAGGTGTTCCGCGTGAGGGACCGTGCGTACGCGACCAGACGCGGCTGCTGTTCCTCGTAGATCCGGGCGTAGGCGGCGGTGCTGATGACTGCAGAGGAACCGTCGTGCATGGCGGAACGCTCCAGTTGCCGGCGGAGTGGCGGGGAAAGGGTTTGTCAGAGTAGATGACGAAACTTTCAAGCAAAGTTTCACGTGCGTCAGGAAGTGACGCACATCACCCAAGTTGCTTGTGTTTCCGGCGTAATGAGAGGCCCGTAACGCGCTCAGAGAAGTAGGACGGCCCACCACCGCACCGCACTCCGGGAGAAGACCTGTGCCCATCACCGTCGAACAGCCCACCGGCGCCCGCCTGCTCACCGCCGACGAGCAGGAGGTGGCGGTCCCCGCGACGCTCCGCTACACCTCGGCGGACCCGCAGGCGGTGCACTTCGTCTTCCCGCCCTGGATCTCCCTGGACGGCGAGGAGGTCACCTGGACCTTCGCCCGCACCCTGCTGGAGGAGGGCCTGGCGGCGCCGGCCGTGCTCGGCAACGTCCAGGTGCGCCCCTACGGAACCGCGCGCACGGTCGTGGAGTTGAGGGCGGAGGAGGGGGTGGCCGCGATCACCTTCCCCACCTCCGCGCTGACCCGTTTCCTGCTGTCGTCCCTGCGGGTCAGCGGTTGACGGACCGGGCTCGCCGGGCGGTGACGTCGTGGTGTGTGGACCCCGTGCAGGTATGTCCGGCCAATCGGGCAGGAGTTGCGGGAACGGGAGGAAGCGGGCGGCAGTTGGCCGTTCTCCCCCTTCGACGCTGTCGGTGCCAGTCAATAGGATCGTCAAGGGGACCTCGACAGGCTCGTTGCGCCCCCGGCCCACTCCGTCACCACACGACCCCAGGACACCCGCCATGGCGCGACGCAGCACATCAGGCTCGACGGGAAGACCGACGGGGAGCCCGTCGGGTCCGCGGAACCGGACCCCTCAGCCGGTGCGGATGCGTCGGCGTTCCTTCGGGGACTTCGTCAAGGCGTTCCTCGCCTTCGTGGTGCTGCTCGTCCTCGTCGTCGGTGTCCCCGGCGCCCTCGCCGTGACCGTCGGCTGGCCCCTGCCCCGCAGCGCACCCAGCATGGACTGGCTGTCGCAGCCGATCGGCGTCGAGACGTTCCTGAACGCGCTGACCGTCATCGTCTGGCTGGCCTGGGCCCAGTTCACGGCCTGCGTGCTGGTGGAGGTCAAGGCGGCCGTCTCCGGCGTCGGCCTGCCCGGCCGCGTCCCCGGCGCCGGTCCCAGCCAGCTGCTCGCCCGCCAGCTGGTCGCCGCCCTGCTGCTGGTCGGCGCCACCGCCGCCAGCCTCACCCCGGGCCTCTCGCAGCTCGGCCACAGCCTGGAGGGCAACCAGAAGGGCACGGTCGCCGCCGCGCAGGCGACCCCCGGCATCCTCGCCCAGCAGCAGGAGCAGGCCAAGAACACCGCGGCCGCGCTCGCCGAACAGGCCGGCCATGTCGCGGCCCAGGCCGAGCACGGCGGCACCGGCGCGCACGGCGCCACGAAGTACTACCGGATCCAGCCGCCCGAGGGCCGTCACCACGACTCCCTCTGGGAGATAGCGCAGCGCCACCTCGGCGACGGCCGCCGGTACAAGGAGATCTACGAGCTCAACAAGGACCGCATCCAGCCCGACGGCTCCCGGCTCTCCGAGGCCAGTCTGATCCGCCCCGGCTGGATCATGGAGATGCCCGGTGACGCGCACGGCGGCGAACTCGTCGAGAACCCCGACGCGCACGTCTCGCCCGAGGTCCGGCAGCAGATCGGCGACTACGCGAAGACCGGCGACCACGCCCAGCACCAGGAGCAGGGCGGCGGGCAGCACGCGGACCAGGACGGCGCCACGGCCCGGATCAGCGTGCCGAGCCGGCGCCCGGCCGGTGACGCCGGCACCCCCGCGCCACACGCACAGGAGTCCGGCAGCGACTCCTCCGGCCACTCGGCCGACCACTCCTCCGCCGGCCACTCCTTCGGCCTGCCCGAGGCCCTGCTCGGCGCCCCCCTGCTCGCCGCCGGCCTGCTCGCCGCCCTCGGCCGCCGGCGCCGGCAGGCCCTGTGGCAGTCGGCGCTCGGTGCCGTCGGCGGCCGGCGCGGCATGGAACCGCCGACCCCGACCGGCGACGCCCAGGACGTGCAGGACGCGCTGCTGGTCGGCGCGGACCCGGAGGGCGTACGGCTGCTCGACCTGTCGCTCCGCGGACTGGCCGCCGCCCTCACCGCCGAGTCCCGTTCGCTGCCCGTCGTCTACGCGGCCTGGCTCAGCCACGGCGACCTGCATCTGCAACTGGCCCAGCCGGCCGGGAAACCCCCGGCGCCCTGGCAGCTCGGCCAGGACCAGACGTTCTGGACGCTGTCCCGCGCGGACGCCGAGCGGTACGAGGACACCGACGCCGCCGCGCCGTACCCCGGTCTGGTCAGCCTCGGCACCATGGACGACTCACGGCTGCTGCTCAACCTGGAGGCCGTGCCCGGCATCGTCTCGCTGAGCGGCCGGGAGGCCGACCGGGCCGCCCTGTTCGCCTCGGTCGCCGCCGAACTCGCCACCAACGGCTGGTCGGACCGGATGACCATCACGCTGGTCGGCTTCGGTGCGGACCTCACCCCGCTCGCCCCCAGCCGGCTGCGCCACCTCGACGACGTGGACGCCCTGTTCGAGACGATGGAGGCCGAGACCCGGCAGCGCCGGGGCGCGCTCGGCGCGGCCGACCACCACTCGGTCCTCACCGGCCGGACCGGGCCCGCCCAGCACACCCGCTGGGCGCCGAACCTGGTCCTGCTCGCCACCCAGCCGTCCGCCGAGGACGCGGTGCGCCTGGCCGAACTCGCGGCCGACGCGGCCCGGCTGGGCATCGGCTACCTGGTCGGCACCGAGAGCGGCGACCTGCCCGGCGCCGCCTGGGCGATGGAGATCACCCCGGACGGCAGGCTCCTCGCCCCGCTGCTCGGCCTCGAACTCCAGGCCCAGCTGCTGCCGGCCGTCCAACAGCGCGCGGTCGTCGAGCTGTTCGTGGAGGCCGACCCCGAGCGCGACCCGGACGGTCCGACCAACGCCCCGCCGTTCCTGGTCGACATCAGCGAACAGGGCCGTCCCGCGGTGTACGCGCGCCTCGTCGGACCGTACGAGATCATCGGCCTCGACAGCCCGGAGGGGGACCGCAGCGCCCTGCTCCACGAGGCCCTGGCGCTGCTCCTGCTGCACCGCGAGGGCGTGCACCCGCGCGTGCTGTCGTCCGCGCTGTGGCCGCGCGGGGTGACGGAGGACGTCCGTGACGCCCTCCTGGAGCGGCTGCGCGGCTGGCTCGGCACCGACCCGGACGGCAGCCCGCGCCTGCGGACCGACGCGACCGGCCGGCTCGTGCTCGCCAAGACCGTCGTCTCCGACCTCGACGTGCTGCGTTCCCTCTACCACGAGGCCACCCAGGGCAAGGGCGTCGACAGCCGCGCGGTCCGCGGCCGGCTCCTCACCGACGCCCTCGTCCTGGTCCGCGGTCCGCTGCTCGCCGACCGCGCGGAGGGCCGGTACCGCTGGCTCACCCACGAGATCATCGACGCCCAGCTGCCGCTGCTGGTCGCCGACATCGGCCTCGCCCTGTCCGCGTTCCACCTGGAGAAGGACCGTGCGGAGAAGGCCATCGAGGCGCTCGGCGCGGCGCTGAGGACTGCCCCGGCGGACGAGCGCCTGTGGAACGAGCTGCTGCGCGCCACGCACGCCACCGGCGACCCGGACCGCGTCCGCGCCCTCGCGGCCGAACTCGTCGCCCGCAGCGGCGCGCGCGGTCTGCCCCCGCGCACCGAGGCCCTTCTCGACGAACTCCTCCCGACCTGGCGCGACGGCGCCGCCGCGACGGGATGACCATCGCGCTGGACGTGGCGCTCCCGGCCGCCGCAGCCCTCTGGGGCGCGGCGGCCGGCGCCCTGCTGCCCCGCGCCGCGTACCGCTTCTCGGCACCGGCGGGAGAGCAGTGGCACAACGAGTGCCCGGCGGGCCACCGGATCACGGGCTGGCTGGGCCCCGC
Organism: Streptomyces arenae; assembly: GCF_022343545.1. Lineage (NCBI taxonomy): Bacteria > Bacillati > Actinomycetota > Actinomycetes > Kitasatosporales > Streptomycetaceae > Streptomyces > Streptomyces arenae. Next base: position 150,474 of record NZ_JAKQYH010000006.1, on the reverse strand, counting down.
CCGATGCACACCGTGCACGCGGGCCACCGAAACCACGAACACAAGGCCCGGGACCGCCCGACCGCCCGACGCAGCGCCGGGGCAAGCCGCCCGCGAGGAGCCGGCCGACGCAGCGCCGGGGCAAGCCGTCGGCGAGGAGCCGGCCGACGCCGGGGTGCCCGTGGGGTCCGCGGATCGGTACGGTGCCCGTGGCGCCTCCCTCGGTCTTGCGACCGCTCTGGTCTGTGCTGCGCTGGCCCTCGCCACCGGTACCCGTCCGGAGCTGGGCGTCTGGCTGCTGCTGGCCCCCGTCTGCGTGCTGCTCGCGGTCGTCGACTTCCGGGTGCAGCGCCTCCCCGACCCGCTGACCCTGCCCCTCGCGGCCGCCGCGCTCGCCCTCCTCGGGGTGACCGCGCTGCTCCCCGAGCACGCCGGGCACTGGCTCACCTCCCTCTACGCGGCCCTCGCCCTCGGCGCCGGATACCTGGTCCTCTTCCTCATCAACCCCGGTGGCATGGGCTTCGGCGACGTCAAGCTGGCGCTCGGCACCGGTGCCGTACTCGGCTGGTACGGCTGGCCCACCGTGCTGCTCGGCACCTTCACCGGGTTCGTCCTCGGCGCGTTGTACGGCGGCGCGCTCGTCGTCGTACGGCGGGCCGGACGCAAGACGGCGATAGCGTTCGGGCCGTTCCTGATCGCGGGGGCGTTCGCGGGACTGCTGATCGGTGCGTACACGGCCTGAGGTCGGGCGGCCGGAGGGGCTGGCGTAGGCTGGTTCGGTCCGTCCACAAGCCTTGACGAAAGGGACGCGCCCGGTGACCGAGAAGGCCGACCTTCAGTCCGTCCTCGACCGTGCCGCAGCCGGTGGGCGGATCACCCCGGAAGAGGCGCTCGACCTCTACCGCGACGCCCCGCTGCACGCGCTGGGGGCCGCCGCCGACGCCGTGCGCCGCCGCAAGTACGCGGGCATCGAGCACATCGCGACGTACATCATCGAGCGGAACATCAACTACACGAACGTGTGCGTCACGGCGTGCAAGTTCTGCGCGTTCTACGCGGCCCCCAAGGACAAGGACAAGGGCTGGACCCGCGACCTCGACGACATCCTGCGCCGCTGCGCGGAGACGGTCGAGCTCGGCGGTACCCAGATCATGTTCCAGGGCGGCCACCACCCGGACTACGGCGTCGAGTACTACGAGAAGCACTTCAAGGCGATCAAGGACGCGTTCCCGCAGCTGGTCATCCACTCCCTCGGTGCCTCCGAGGTCGAGCACATGGCCCGGATCTCCGGTGTCTCCGTCGAGGAGGCCATCACCCGTATCCACGAGGCCGGCCTGGACTCCTTCGCGGGCGCCGGCGCGGAACTGCTGCCCGCCCGCCCCCGGAAGGCCATCGCGCCCCTCAAGGAGAGCGGCGAGCGCTGGCTGGAGATCATGGAGACGGCGCACAAGCTGGGCGTCGAGTCCACCTCGACCATGCTCATGGGCACCGGCGAGACCAACGCCGAACGCATCGAGCACCTGCGGATGATCCGGGACGTCCAGGACCGCACCGGCGGCTTCCGGGCCTTCATCCCGTACACCTACCAGCCCGAGAACAACCACCTGAAGGGCCGCACGCAGGCCACGCTCTTCGAGTACCTGCGGATGATCGCGATCGCCCGGGTCTTCCTCGACAACGTCCAGCACATCCAGGGTTCCTGGCTCACCACCGGCAAGGAGGTCGGCCAGCTGTCCCTGCACTACGGCGCGGACGACCTCGGCTCGATCATGCTGGAGGAGAACGTCGTCTCGTCGGCCGGCGCCAAGCACCGCTCCAACCGCATGGAGATCATCGACCTGATCCGCAAGGCGGACCGGGTCCCCGCGCAGCGCGCCACGACGTACGAGCACCTCGTCGTGCACGACGACCCGGCGAACGACCCGGTCGACGAGCGCGTGATGTCCCACATCTCGTCCACGGCGATCGAGGGCGGCACCGCTCACCCCGAGCTGAAGCTGCTCAACGCCAACTGACGTCGAGGTGCTGACGATCCACGCGGCCGACGAGGTCCGCCACGACTGGGACGGCGCCGGCGTCGAGGCCGGCGCCGTCGTCGTCGAGGGCGGCCGGGTCGCCGCCGTGGGGACCCTGGCGGAACTGCGGGACCGCTTCCCGGACGCCCGGCTGCGGACCTGGCCCGGCGTGCTCGGCCCGGCCCGCGTCCACGAGGGCCCCCTCCCGGACGCCCCCAGCCCGCGCGAACGCGTGCACGCCGTACTGAAGCTGGGGGCGACGACGGTCCTGGAGCGGTACGCCGACTCGCCCGAGCTTCGTGCGGCGGCGGACCGCAACGACGTGGCGGTACTGCGGGGCCCGGCCCGAAAGCCGTCGATAAGCGAGACGGGCCGGGCCGACCTGGCGGTGTTCGACGACACGGGCACGTGCATCGCGACGGTCTGCGCCGGCCGCCTTGTGCACAGACGCAAGTAGCCAGCGCCCCTTCAGGGGCGCGAGGAACTGCGCGACCAGCCGCCACTCACCCGCAGACGACTCAGCCCGCGAAAGCCTTCCCGAACGCTCCTGAACTTTGGTCGACGCCACTGCAGTTGGTCGCGGCGTCGTCCGATCCTGAACTCCCGCTCACGCACTGCACGTCCCGGAACGTCGACCATATCGACACCCACGCGATGTCCTTCTCCTCCGCGAACGCCCGTACGTCCTTCGCGTCGGCCAGCGTGAGGGTCTCCCCGTCCACGTCGTTCACCCCGATCATCGAGGTCAGCGCCATCCCGCCCCACGCGTCCGCGTCCGACAGCCCGAAGACGTTCTTCAGCTGCTTCTGCGTGGCCTTCGCCGAGGTGACCGCGTAGTCGCCCATGTCCCCGTCGTAGGACTCGCCGTAGTTCATGGTCATGATGTTGACCGTCGAGACCTGCACGTCGTACTTGTTCGCGGACTCCAGCAGCGCGAGGCTGTCGGAGTCGAGCCCCGAGGGCATCACCGGCAGGGTGAAGGAGACCTCCAGGTCCGGCCGTTCCTTCTGGAGCAGCGCGATCGCCTCGGAGCGCAGGGCGACCGAGTCGGAGTCGGTCAGCGTGCTGCCCTCGATGTCGAAGTCGGCCTGGGTGGAGCCCGCGGCGTCCAGCGCGGCGCCGTACGCCGCGGCGAGTCCGGACGCGCTGGAACAGGTCGTCGCCAGTTCCTTCCCGGAGGCCCCGCCGAAGGACACCCGCACGGTCGCGCCGCCCTCCGTCAACGCGGAGATCCGCGTCTTCACCGTCGAACTCCCTATCGCCGCCGTCCCGTTCCACTTCGGCGTACAGGTACTGCCGCCGGCGATCACGAAGGCCAGGTTGTACGTCGACGGCGCGCCCGAGTCGTCGGTGTCGGAGGCCTCCGTCGCGCTGACGTAGGGCGCGTACGACGTGCCGGACGTCCCCGAGGAGCCGGACGCGCCCGATGTGCTCGACGCCGACGGGGTCTTCTTCGGGGGCGAGGGCGCCGCGTCCGACGTGCCGTCGGAGCCCGAGGAGCATCCCGTCACTGCCATGGCAAACAGGAGGGTAAGCCCGGCAGTCGGCCTCAGGAAACCCCGCATTAAGATGCACCCGCTCTCGTGATTTGTGTCTCAGGATCGAAACAAAGCCTGATTCCAAAGGAAAACGTCTCACACGTACGGGGTGTTCAACGACTCGATCAATGCATAGAAAACTCATGGAAGGAAGTGCGCGAATCGGACCAATGGGATAGCGCAAAAGGGGTGCAGAGGTGGTTTCCCCTCCCCTGTGGCCTCCGCAGGTGTTCATAGAATCTCTCAGTGAAAAGACAGGTTAAGGCCTTTCTCATGGGCGCCTCACAAGAACCCCGAAGGCGGTCACATAAAGGCTCCCTAATATCTGTGGAATGCAATCCGAGCCTGCCATCGAAAGCCGCGCCGCGGGGCGCGGTCGCCGCCGCAAACAAGGCAACGGGTCTGCCGAGGGGCCCGTGTTCGTCGACTCCTCCGGACGCCGGTCCAAGGTGCTGCGCCGCGTCGGCCTTCTCCTCGGTGTCGTCTGCCTCGCCTACACGGGCGTGCTCGGCGCCGCCTTCATGGGCTGGGGCACCTCGCTCACCCCGTCCTCGCTGATCCCCGACTTCGCGCGCAGCGGCAACGCTCCCGGCGCCGAACGTCCGCAGGGCGGCATCGGCCGTGAGATCGGCGCGCCCTCCGCCCGCCCGTCGGCGCCGCCCTCGACCGCCGCCACCCCGTCCGTCTCGGTGTCCGCCTCCGCCACCGCCAACTGACCGGAACGCAGGCCTCTCCCCATGACTACACCGACGTCCTCACGCGGCCGCAGGCGCGCGCCCTCCCGTATCGAACGGGCAGCGGGCCGGGCCGCGGCGCTGCAGAAACCACGTGTCATCCTGGCTCTGCTGCTCCTGCTGGCACTGACCTGCGTGATGCTGCTCGACGGCTACCTGCGCGCAGAGGTCGGTGGCGACCAGCGGGTCCGCACCGGCGCCAGCGCCGGCAAGGTCCCCGACAAGATCCTCGACGGCGGCCCGATCCTCACCTTCCGGGGCGGCCAGGCCACCACCGTCTCCGTCCCCTCCAAGACCATCGCGCTCACCTTCGACGACGGCCCGAACCCGACCTGGACCCCGCAGGTCCTCAAGATCCTCGACGAGTACGACGTGCCGGGCACGTTCTTCCTGGTCGGTTCGATGGTGTCGCGCTACCCGAGCATCGTGAAGTCGATGGTGGAGCAGGGCAACGAGGTCGGCATCCACACCTTCACGCACGTCGACCTCTCCTACCAGAGCGACGCCCGGATCAACCGCGAGATGCAGCAGACCCAGCTCGCGCTCGCGGGCGCGGCCGGCATCACGACGACGCTCTTCCGCGCCCCGTACTCCTCCGAGACGGACGCCATCGACAACTACAGCTGGCCGGTCTACCAGAAGCTCGGCAAGGAGGGTTACACCAGCGTCTTCGTCGACACCGACAGCGACGACTGGAAGAAGCCCGGCGTCTCGAAGATCATCAAGTGGGCCACGCCGAAGAAGAACAAGGGCGCCTCGGTGCTCTTCCACGACGCGGGCGGCGAGCGCTCGCAGACGATCAAGGCGCTGCCGACGTACATCAAGAAGATGAAGGCGAAGGGCTACACCTTCACCACCATCAGCGGTGTGGTCGAGAAGCAGGGTGCCGCCGGCCGTGCGGCCGCCGCTTCCACCGGCAGCACGAACGGCGGGACCGGCACGGGGGTCTCCGAGGCCGGCGCGCTCACCGGTACGGCGTCCGCCACCGGTACGGGGTCCGCCACCGGTACGGGGTCCGCCACCGGTACAGGGTCTGCCGACGGTACGGGTACGGGTACGGGCAGTGGGTCGGGCAGCCAGCCCGGCGGCACCGTGCCGAACGGCGAGAGCGCCCCGGACGGCGGGAGCGGCGGAAACGTCGGGAGCGGCACGGGCACCACCGTCCGGCGCCTCCAGGCCGCCCACCGCACGGCCACCGGGATGACCCTCTACGAGGGCAAGGCGCTCATCGTGGCGGTCGCGATCGCCGAGTGGGCCCTCCCGGTCCTGTCCTACCTGCTGCTGGTCGTCGGCATCGCCGTGATGGGCCGCTTCGGCATGATGCTGCTCATCGCCCGCCGCCACTACAGACAGCGCAACAAACGCCGTTTCAGCTGGGGTCCGACGGTCACCGGCCCGGTCAGCGTGATCGTCCCGGCGTACAACGAGAAGGAGTGCATCGCCAACACCCTGGAGTCGCTGGCGCAGAGCACCCACCCGATCGAGATCCTCGTCGTCGACGACGGTTCCACGGACGGCACCTCCGAGATCGCCCGAGCCGCCGCCGACAAGCTCGGCATGACCAACGTCCGGGTCCTCCGCCAGGAGAACGCGGGCAAGCCTGCCGCCCTCAACAACGGTGTGCGCAACGCGAGTTACGACATCGTCATCATGATGGACGGCGACACCGTCTTCGAGCCGGACGCGGTGCACCAGCTGGTGCAGCCGTTCGCCGACCCCGAGGTCGGCGCGGTGGCCGGCAACGCCAAGGTCGGCAACCGCAACACGATCATCGGCGCCTGGCAGCACATCGAGTACGTGATGGGCTTCAACCTGGACCGCCGGATGTACGACCTGCTGCGCTGCATGCCGACGATCCCCGGTGCGATCGGCGCGTTCCGCCGGGACGCGGTCCTCCAGGTCGGCGGCATGAGCGAGGACACCCTCGCCGAGGACACCGACATCACCATCGCCATGCACCGCGCGGGCTGGCGGGTCGTCTACCAGGAGCACGCCAAGGCCTGGACGGAGGCGCCCGGTTCGCTCAAGCAGCTGTGGTCCCAGCGCTACCGCTGGTCGTACGGCACCATGCAGGCCCTGTGGAAGCACCGCAAGTCCCTGACGGACAAGGGTCCCTCGGGCCGCTTCGGCCGAGTGGGCATGCCCCTTGTCGTGCTCTTCCAGATCGTCACACCGGTCTTCGCCCCCCTCATCGACGTCTTCACGGTCTACTCCATGATCTTCGTCGACTTCGAGGCGGCCCTGCTGGCCTGGCTCGCCGTCCTCGGCATCCAGCTGGCCTGCGCGGCCTACGCGTTCCGCCTGGACAAGGAGCAGTACCGCTACCTCCTGATGATGCCGCTCCAGCAGCTCGCGTACCGGCAGATGATGTACCTGGTCCTCATCCACTCCTGCATCACCGCCCTCACCGGCGGCCGCCTGCGCTGGCAGAAACTCAAGCGGACGGGCGAGGTCGGCACCCCGGCCGGGGTGAGCGGCTGATGACCTGGGACCAGCAGAACCCGTACCAGCAGAACCCGTACCAGCAGAACCCGTACCAGCAGGGCTACAACGGCCATGCCCACGGCCCCTACGCCGGCCAGCAGCAGTACGCCCAGCAGCCGTACCCGGATCACACCTACACCCCGGCACCGGACCAGACGGCCCCCCTGCCCCTGGTGGAACCGGAACCGGGACCGGGACCGGAACTGAAGCCGGAGCCGCAGCCGGAGCCGGATGCGACCGCGACCGCGACAGCGGCCGCGGGCGCGACCGCTGTGGGCAGGCGTTCCGCTCGGCGGAACGGGCGGGCGCAGCCGGCAGCGCCGGGCACCGGGGCGACAGACGCCAAGGACGCCGACCCGGAGCAGCGGCCCAAACCCCCTGCAAGGGACCGCTACTTCGACACCCTCCGCGCCGTCGCCCTGATCCGCGTCGTCACCTATCACACGTTCGGGTGGGCCTGGTGCGGCATGGTGTTCCCCTCGATGGGCATCATGTTCGGCCTCGCCGGCACCCTCATGGCGAAGTCCCTGGAGCGCCCCGCGGTGAAGGTGGTCAAGAGCCGCCTGCGCCGCCTGCTGCCCCCCTTCTGGTTCTGGGGCTTCTTCGTCGTCCTCGCGATGCTGATCCACGACTGGCTGCCCGGCTGGCAGATCGTCTACTGGATCGTGCCGCTCGGCGACCCGCCGGGCAACGCGTGGGGCGAGCAGGCCTGGGAGATCCTCTGGTACCTGCGCACGTACCTCTGGTTCGTCCTCCTCTCCCCGGCCCTGCTGTGGGTCTTCCGCAAGGCACCGGTCCCGGTGCTGCTGGGCTCACTCGCCCCGATCCTGGTCCTGAACTTCGTCTGGTCCGGCCCCGACAACCGCTTCGGCAGCGCCCTGTGGGACCTGTCGACGTACCTCTTCTGCTGGATCCTCGGCTTCGCGCACCGCGACGGCGTGCTCCAGCGGATGAAGCCGGCCCTGGTGGTCGTGGGCTCGCTCGCCGCGCTCGGCTACGGCGGCTGGTACGCCTTCTCGCACCAGGCCGACTTCGGCACCTACGACCTCGACGAGAACCCCCTCGCCCAGGCCTTCTGGTCGGCCGGTTTCGTCCTGCTGCTGATGTGGGCGAAGGCCTACTTCGAGATCGACTTTGCCTGGCTGACCCGCTTCAAGAAGCTCGACCGGACGGTCACGGTCTTCAACGCCCGGGCGGTGACGATCTACCTCTGGCACGAGATCGCGCTGATCCTCGCGGTGCCGCTGATCGACCGGATGTGGGACGTGCCCGCCTTCGAGAAGTGGCTCCCGCTGGACAGCCAGTGGTTCATGTTCGGCGTCGGCTGGATCCTGATCGCGGTCTTCGTCCTGCTGTGCGGCTGGGTGGAGGACGTGGCCGGGAAGAAGAAGCCGAAGCTGCTGCCGTAGGAGCGTGCTGCAAGAATGACGGGCGTGACCCGCGCCTCCCTGAACAAGCAGCCGCACGAAGTCGCCTCGATGTTCGACGACGTGGCGGAACGGTACGACCTGACCAACGACGTGCTGTCGCTCGGCCAGGACCGGCACTGGCGGAAGGAGGTCGCCAAGGCCGTCGACGCGCGCCCCGCGCAGAAGGTCCTGGACCTGGCGGCCGGCACGGGCACCTCCTCCCAGCCGTTCGCCCGGGCCGGCGCCTATGTCGTGCCCTGCGACTTCTCGCTGGGGATGCTCCAGGTCGGCAAGAAGCGCACCGGCTGGATGCCCTTCACCGCCGGGGACGCGACCCGGCTGCCGTTCAAGGACGACACCTTCGACGCCGTGACGATCTCCTTCGGACTGCGCAACGTCCAGGACACCGACGCGGCCCTGCGGGAGATGTACCGGGTGACCCGGCCCGGCGGCCGGGTGGTGATCTGCGAGTTCTCGCACCCCACCTGGGCCCCCTTCCGGACTGTCTACACCGAGTACCTGATGCGCGCGCTGCCGCCGGTGGCCCGCGCGGTCTCCTCCAGTCCGGACGCCTACGTGTACCTCGCCGAGTCCATCCGCGCCTGGCCCGACCAGCCCACGCTGGCCGCACGGCTGCGCGGCGCCGGCTGGTCGAAGGTGGCCTGGCGCAACCTCACCGGCGGGATCGTCGCCCTGCACCGGGGCTTCAAGGAGGCCTGAGTCCCCTCCGGGCGCCCCGGGGACCCCTTGGACCTCGGACACGCCGGGGGCTCATGGGCTGCTCACCTCGAAGGCGTCCCCGGGCCGGTCCAGCTCCCGTTGCAGTCCGCCGTGCGGTGGCCGCGGGATGCGCGGCTCGCGCACGCCCCCGCCGCCCTCGCCCTCACCGAAGTCGAACCACACGTAGACCATCGAGTCCCGCGGCACCTCGGCACCGGGCTGCGGGAACTGGCGTACGACGTAGTCGACGACCGTGAGCGAGAAGTCCGGCCGGTCCGGCGCGTTGAGGAACAGGCCCCGCGCCTGGGCGGTCTCGCGCGCGTCCACGGCCATCAGTCCGACCAGCCGTGGCACACGCACTTCGGGTGTTTTGGGCGTTATATGCACAGATGTCACCCCCAGCGGTACTGGAAGGGTAACCCCCCGCCCGCGCCCGCCGGAAGCGCCAAGTGTCTTTCTGTAACAGATCGTTACTCTGAGTCACCATTCTGGAGGTCCAACCGGAAACAGAGTGCCTCCTCCGCGAGCCGCGGATGGGGGTACGTCCCGGCCGGCTCCATCCCGAGGCGCCGGGTGACCGCGACGGACCGCTCGTTGCCCGGCCGCACCATCGCCACCACCTTCGGCACGCCGGCCGCCCGCAGCCGCTCCAGCGTCAGCAGTGCCGCCGCCGTCACGTATCCCTTCCCCCAGTACGCCCGCCCGAGCCGCCAGCCGATCTCGATCTCCCCCCTCGGCCCCCAGTCCGGCGCCCACGGCTGCGCGCCGGTGAAGCCGATGACCTCCCCGGCCTCGTCGGTCATCGTCCACAGGCAGAAGCCGAGCTCCGCGTCGTACCGGCGCTGGCGGGCGGTGAGCTCCTCGTAGACGGACAGCTCCGCGGACCGGCCGCCGTGGAACTCCATGACCTCCGGGTCGTCGAAGGCCCGATGCCAGGCGAACGCGTCCTCGTGCGTGGGCACACGCAGCCGTACCGCGGGGAGAGCTCGGTTCACGGGGCAGCCCTTCAGCCGGGTGATCAGTACCGCTGAATAGACTGCCCATGTCCAGTGCCCGTCGGCACGCAGATTTCGAGCCTTGGGGAGACCCTGTCGTGACCGAGCCCCTCTCCGAAAACACCGCCGATGTCATCGTCGTCGGCGCGGGGCCAGCCGGCTCCACGACGGCGTACCACCTCGCCAAGTCCGGTCTGGACGTGCTGCTCCTGGAGAAGACCGAGTTCCCGCGCGAGAAGGTGTGCGGGGACGGACTCACCCCGCGCGCGGTCAAACAGCTGGTCGCCATGGGCATCGACATCTCCGAGGAGGCCGGCTGGCTGCGCAACAAGGGCCTGCGCATCATCGGCGGCGGCACCCGCCTCCAGCTGGACTGGCCGGATCTCGCCTCCTTCCCCGACTACGGCCTGGTCCGCAAGCGCGACGACTTCGACGAACAGCTCGCCCGCCAGGCCCAGAAGGCCGGCGCCCGGCTCTTCGAGCGCTGCAACGTCGGCGCCCCGATCGTCGACGACCGCACCGGCCGGATCACCGGCGTGCACGCCAAGCTCGGCGAGGAGAAGCGCGAAGTCACCTTCCACGCCCCCCTCGTGGTGGCCGCCGACGGCAACTCCACCCGGCTCTCCCTCGCGATGGGCCTGCATCGCCGTGAGGACCGCCCGATGGGTGTGGCCGTCCGGACCTACTTCACCTCCCCCCGCCACGACGACGACTACCTGGAGTCCTGGCTGGAACTCTGGGACCGCCGCGGCCCCCAGGACCGCCTCCTGCCCGGCTACGGCTGGATCTTCGGCATGGGCGACGGCACCTCCAACGTCGGCCTCGGCGTCCTGAACACCTCCGACTCCTTCAAGGAGCTGGACTGGCGCGAGGTCCTCAAGGCCTGGTGCGCCTCCATGCCCGAGGACTGGGGCTACACCCCCGAGAACATGACCGGCCCGATCCGCGGCGCCGCCCTCCCCATGGCCTTCAACCGCCAGCCCCACTACACCCGCGGCCTGCTCCTCGTCGGCGATGCCGGCGGCCTGGTGAACCCCTTCAACGGTGAGGGCATCGCCTACGCCATGGAGTCCGGCCAGATCGCCGCCGACGTCATCGTGCAGGCCCACGCGCGGGCGACGCCCAGCGGCCGCGAACTGGCCCTGCAGCGCTACCCGCGCGTCCTCAAGGACACCTACGGCGGCTACTACACGCTGGGCCGTGCCTTCGTGAAGCTCATCGGCAACCCGAAGGTCATGCAGATCGCCGCCCAGCGCGGCCTGACCCACCCGCTGCTGATGAAGTTCACCCTGAAGCTCCTGGCGAACCTCACCGACCCGACCGGCGGCGACGCGATGGACCGCATCATCAACGGCCTGAGCAAGGTGGCCCCGAAGGCGTGAGCACCGCTGCGGGTGCCGTCATGAGGTGAGTACCCCGACGGCCTCCGATGCCGGCGGACCGGCGGGCGTGGACGCCCTCCCGGCGGTCCGCCGGCCGCCGCAGCGCTTCCTTCCGCTCCCGCTCCGCCGGGAGAGCCGGTCGAGATACACGCGTCCGTTCACATGGTCGGTCTCGTGCCCGAGGCAGCGGGCGAAACACCCCGTTCCCTCAAGGGGGAGGGGGCCCGGGAAGTGGAGCCCTCGGTGGCCGTCCGGGCATGCCGGAAGGGGCCGCTGCCCGTCCGGGCATGCCGGAGGGGCCGCTGCCCCCGAGCGGCTGCGGCCCTCACCGTGCTTGTGATGCGCCCGAGTTGTTCGGGTTGTCCGGGTTGCTCGGGTCGGTCAGAGCACCCGCACCGCGCCGGTCGGCGGGTCGTACGACAGCGGGTGCTCCCCGACGCCGCTGGACGGGTTCTGCGCGCCGACGAACATGCCGTCGCCCACGTACACCGCCACGTGGTACGCGCTGCCGGCGCTGCCCCAGTAGAGGATGTCGCCGGGCTGCAGGTTGCTCAGCGAGACCTGGGTGCCCTGCGTCGACTGGTCCTGTGAGACGCGCGGCAGGCTGACGCCGACCGACTTGAAGGCGGCTTGCACGAGACCCGAGCAGTCCCACGAGTTGGGGCCCGTGCCGCCGGAGACGTAGGCGTCACCGATCTGCGCCTTCACGAAGGCGACCACGGCGGCGGCCGAGCCGGTGGCCGTGGACGTGCTCGTGGAGCTGCTGGAGCTCGCGGAGGTGGCGCTGAGGGTGGTCCGCTCGGCGCTGCGCGAGGCGGCCTGCTCCGCGGCGGCCTTGCGGGCCGCCTCGGCCTTCTTCTTGGCCTCCGCCTTCTTCTTCGCGTCGGCGAGGTCCGCCTTGGCCTGCTTCGCGGCCTTTGCGGCGGCCGCGTCGCGCTCGGCCTGGAGGGAGTAGTTCGCCGCGGCCTGCTGCGTGGCGTCGGCGGACTGGGCCACCTGGGTGGCCACATCGGCCGTCAGGATGGGCAGTTCGAGCGTCTGCGTCACGGGTTCGGCGGCACTCGCCGAGGCCGCGCCCGCCGCTGCCATGCCGAGGACGCCACTGGCAACTCCGGCGCGCACGGCGATGTTTGTCGTCGCGCTGCGGCGGGGCTTCCGGTGGCTGCGTATGTGAGCGGTGTGGGACATGGGAACAACCGGTATCAGGGGCTCCTTCATATCTTCAAGAAACGTGTGCTGCGCCACAGTTGCTCAATGGAGGCCGTAAATCCCTCGCGTGTCCTTCTTTATTGACGCCGTAACGGACATTGCGGACGCCCGCGATCAGGCCTGTGATCACGTTCTTTCGCCATTACGCCCGAATTGCCCGCGACCTACCATCGGTTGAGGTCGTTGGCCAAGCCCCGTTCTCAGGCGCCTCTCATGGATGTGGCGGAGGTCACGGAACGGTCACCGGGAGGGGTGCGTCTCGCGCGGGGATCGGGGCAGGAGCGAGCGCCGCCGACTTCGTGAACGCGCGCACGCGTCCACATCGCTCCCTGCGCCTCCCTCTGATGTGTGAATGCGGCTCTCTATCAGGGCGCCCCGTCCATCACCAATTTGCATGCAGAGGAACCCTCTTGATATAGAGACGCTCACTCTGGACCCCCTCCCGCCTGCGCCGACGATCGAAAATGTCACTTCTCGTGATCAGCTGAACGCTTCGAGTGTGAAGATCACCACTCATCCGACTTCATGATCGATCGTCAGGTGGTGGAGATCACAAAGCTTGTGTAATACCCCGTGTCGCAGATCACAGAGCGGCGGGCATAAGATGCGAGGCAGTTGGGCTTGTGACCTGCTTCACATGTTCGCGATCTTCGCCCGGGACGCGCGGGGTTCGTGTGACGGACGGGGCAGGTGAGCCCAGCCGAACCGCCACCAGTCAGTGCCGACTGAGAGGAGCGAGGAGCGGTGAACGCCTATGCGCCCATCCTCGTACTGGGAGCCCTCGGGGCAGGCTTTGCGATCTTCTCCGTGGTCATGGCCACGCTGATCGGTCCGAAGCGGTACAACCGCGCCAAGCTCGAAGCCTACGAGTGCGGTATCGAGCCGACCCCCACGCCGGCCGGCGGCGGGCGTTTCCCGATCAAGTACTACCTGACGGCGATGCTCTTCATCGTCTTCGACATCGAGATCGTCTTCCTCTACCCGTGGGCCGTCACCTTCGACGCCCTGGGTGTTTTCGGGCTCGTGGAGATGCTGCTCTTCGTGCTCACCGTCTTCGTCGCGTACGCGTACGTATGGCGGCGCGGCGGCCTGGAATGGGACTGAGGGGCCTTTAGACATGGGACTCGAAGAAAAGCTGCCGAGCGGATTCCTGCTGACCACCGTCGAGCAGGCCGCGGGCTGGGTGCGCAAGGCTTCCGTCTTCCCCGCCACCTTCGGCCTCGCGTGCTGTGCCATCGAGATGATGACCACCGGCGCCGGCCGTTACGACCTGGCCCGCTTCGGCATGGAGGTCTTCCGCGGCTCACCCCGCCAGGCCGACCTCATGATCGTCGCCGGACGGGTCAGCCAGAAGATGGCACCGGTGCTGCGGCAGGTCTACGACCAGATGCCCAACCCCAAGTGGGTGATCTCCATGGGCGTCTGTGCCTCCTCGGGCGGCATGTTCAACAACTACGCGATCGTCCAGGGCGTCGACCACGTCGTCCCCGTGGACATCTACCTCCCCGGCTGCCCGCCGCGCCCCGAGATGCTGATGGACGCCATTCTCAAGCTCCATCACAAGATCCAGAACTCCAAGCTCGGCGTCAACGCGGAGGAAGCGGCCCGCGAGGCGGAGGAGGCGGCGCTCAAGGCCCTGCCCACGATCGAGATGAAGGGGCTGCTGCGGTGAGCGACGCCAACGGCCACAACGGGGTCAACCCCGAGAAGGACCTGGCCGCCGACAACCTGCCCGGCCAGCGGGGCCAGGGCGGTGAGGAGATCCGCGTCCAGCGCGGCATGTTCGGCGCCGACAACGGCGGCGACACCTCCGGGTACGGCGGGCTGGTCCGCTCCATCCGCCTCCCGGGACCGGCGAGCCGGCCCTACGGCGGCTGGTTCGACGAGGTCGCCGACGAACTGGAGGGCGCCCTGGAGGAGCAGGGCCTGCTGCCGGACAACGCCGTCGAGAAGACGGTCGTCGACCGCGGCGAGATCACCTTCCACATCGAACGCGAGCACCTGGTCCGCGTCGCCCGCACCCTGCGCGACGACCCGGCGCTCCGCTTCGAACTGTGCACCGGCGTCAGCGGCGTCCACTACCTGCACGACAAGGGCCGCGAGCTGCACGCCGTCTACCACCTGCGGTCGATCACCCACAACCGGCTGATCCGCCTCGAGGTCAGCGCCCCGGACGCCGACCCGCACATCCCGTCCCTGGTCTCCGTGTACCCGACCAACGACTGGCACGAGCGGGAGACCTACGACTTCTTCGGGATCGTCTTCGACGGCCACCCGGCCCTGACGCGGATCATGATGCCGGACGACTGGCAGGGCCATCCGCAGCGCAAGGACTACCCCCTCGGCGGCATCCCCGTCGAGTACAAGGGCGCCCAGATCCCGGCTCCGGACCAGCGGAGGTCGTACTCGTGAGCACGTCACACGCTTCCCCTCGCGAGACCACCGAGGGCACCGTATACACGGTCACCGGCGGCGACTGGGACGAGATCGTCCAGTCCGCGGCCCGCGCGGACGACGAACGCATCGTCGTCAACATGGGTCCCCAGCACCCGTCCACCCATGGAGTGCTCCGGCTCATCCTGGAGATCGACGGCGAGACGGTCACCGAGGCCCGCTGCGGCATCGGCTACCTCCACACCGGAATCGAGAAGAACCTCGAATTCCGCACGTGGACACAGGGCACCACGTTCGTGACCCGCATGGACTACCTGACGTCCTTCTTCAACGAGACCGCCTACTGTCTCGCCGTCGAGAAACTCCTCGGCATCGAGGACGAGATCACCGACCGCGCCAAGATCATCCGGGTGCTCCTGATGGAGCTGAACCGGCTCTCCTCCCACCTGGTGTGCATCGCCACCGGCGGCATGGAACTCGGCGCGACCACGATCATGATCTACGGGTTCCGCGATCGTGAAATGATTCTCGACCTCTACGAACTCATCACCGGCCTGCGCATGAACCACGCGTACATCCGCCCCGGCGGACTCGCACAGGACCTGCCGCCCGGCGCCGTGGACCAGCTGCGCGAGTTCGTGAAGAAGATGAAGAAGAACCTCCCGGAGTACGACAAGCTCGCCACCGGGAACCCCATCTTCAAGGCCCGTATGCAGGACGTCGGCTACCTGGACCTGGCCGGCTGCATGGCCCTCGGCGCCACCGGCCCGATCCTGCGCTCCACCGGCCTCCCGCACGACCTGCGCAAGGCCCAGCCCTACTGCGGCTACGAGACCTACGACTTCGACGTCGCCGTCGCCGACACCTGCGACTCCTACGGCCGCTTCCTGATCCGCCTGGAGGAGATGCGCCAGTCCCTCCGGATCGTCGAACAGTGCCTGGACCGGCTCCAGCCCGGACCGGTCATGGTCGCCGACAAGAAGATCGCCTGGCCCGCCCAGCTCGCCCTGGGCCCCGACGGACTCGGCAACTCCCTCGACCACATCAAGAAGATCATGGGCACCTCCATGGAGGCCCTGATCCACCACTTCAAGCTGGTCACCGAGGGCTTCCGGGTGCCGCCCGGCCAGGCCTACGCGGCCGTCGAGTCACCCAAGGGCGAACTCGGTGTGCACGCCGTCTCCGACGGCGGCACCCGCCCCTTCCGGGTCCACTTCCGCGACCCGTCCTTCACCAACCTGCAGGCCATGGCGGCGATGTGCGAGGGCGGCCAAGTCGCCGACGTCATCGTCGCCGTCGCGTCCATCGACCCCGTGATGGGAGGCGTCGACCGGTGACCACCTCTTCTTCGGAGCGCGGCATCAGCCTCGGCATGCCCGAGCTGCCCGCCCCCGCGTATCCGGACGACGTCCGGGCCCGGCTGGAGGCCGACGCGCGCGAAGTGATCGCCCGCTACCCCGACTCCCGGTCCGCCCTGCTGCCGCTGCTGCACCTCGTGCAGTCGGAGGAGGGCCACGTCACCCGCACCGGGATGCAGTTCTGCGCGGACGTGCTGGAACTGACCACCGCCGAGGTCACCGCGGTCGCCACCTTCTACACCATGTACCGGCGCCGGCCCTCCGGCGACTACCAGGTGGGCGTCTGCACCAACACGCTGTGCGCGGTCATGGGCGGCGACGCGATCTTCGAGACCCTCCAGGAGCACCTGGGCGTCGGCAACGGCGAGACCACCGACGACGGCAAGGTCACCCTGGAGCACATCGAGTGCAACGCGGCCTGCGACTACGCGCCGGTCGTGATGGTCAACTGGGAGTTCTTCGACAACCAGACGCCTGCCAGCGCCAAGCGCCTGGTCGACGACCTGCGCGCGGGACGGGACGTCGAACCCACGCGCGGGGCCCGGATGTGCACCTTCAAGGAGACCGCCCGGATCCTGGCCGGCTTCCCCGACGAGCGGCCCGGCGCCGTCGAGGAGAGCGGAAGCGCGGGACCCGCGTCGCTGGTGGGCCTGCGCCTGGCAAGGGGAGAGGCCGCACCCGCGCGCGTGGTCCATCCCCGCGGAGGCCCGCAGGACGAGGTGCAGGGCCGGACGGTGCACGAGCCGTCGCCGACCGAGCACCTCAGTTCCCATGACGCACCGCAGGAGACCTCGGCCTCCGACCCGGCGCACCCGGCAGGGCCTGCCACCGAGGAGGGGGAGTGATGACGGTGGTACCCGACCTCAAGGACACCAGCCCCGAGAAGCTGCTCGCACCCGTGCTGTCGGCCTTCTGGGACGAGGACCGGTCGTGGACGCTCGACGTCTACCGAAGGCACGAAGGCTACGAGGGGCTCCGCAAGGCGCTCGCCATGTCACCGGACGACCTGATCGCCTACGTCAAGGAGTCCGGCCTGCGCGGCCGCGGCGGCGCGGGGTTCCCGACCGGGATGAAGTGGCAGTTCATCCCGCAGGGAGACGGCAAACCGCACTATCTAGTTGTCAACGCCGACGAATCGGAGCCCGGGACCTGCAAGGACATCCCGCTCCTCTTCGCGAACCCGCACAGCCTCATCGAGGGCATCGTGATCGCGTGCTACGCCATCCGGTCTTCGCATGCCTTCATCTATCTGCGTGGTGAAGTCGTCCCCGTCCTGCGGCGGTTGCACGAGGCCGTGCGCGAGGCCTACGCGGCCGGCTACCTCGGCGAGAACATCCTCGGCAGCGGTCTCGACCTCACCCTCACCGTGCACGCCGGCGCCGGCGCGTACATCTGCGGTGAGGAGACCGCGCTGCTCGACTCGCTCGAAGGCCGCCGTGGTCAACCGCGGCTCCGTCCCCCCTTCCCTGCTGTCGAAGGGCTCTACGCCTGCCCGACTGTTGTGAACAACGTCGAGTCCATCGCCTCGGTTCCCGCCATCCTGCACAAGGGCAAGGAATGGTTCAGGTCGATGGGGAGCGAGAAGTCACCCGGCTTCACGCTCTACTCCCTCAGCGGCCACGTCGCGAGCCCTGGCCAGTACGAGGCGCCGCTCGGCGTCACCCTGCGCCAGCTCCTCGACATGAGCGGCGGGATGCGCACCGGCCACCGCCTGAAGTTCTGGACGCCCGGCGGCTCCTCGACACCCATGTTCACCGACGAGCACCTCGACGTCCCCCTCGACTACGAAGGCGTCGGCGCCGCGGGCTCCATGCTCGGCACCAAAGCCCTGCAGTGCTTCGACGAGACCACCTGCGTGGTCCGCGCCGTCACCCGCTGGACCGAGTTCTACGCCCACGAGTCCTGCGGCAAGTGCACCCCCTGCCGCGAAGGCACCTACTGGCTGGTGCAACTGCTGCGCGACATCGAGGCCGGCAAGGGCGTCATGTCCGACCTGGACAAGCTGAACGACATCGCCGACAACATCAACGGCAAGTCCTTCTGCGCCCTCGGCGACGGCGCCGCTTCCCCCATCTTCTCCTCGCTGAAGTACTTCCGTGAGGAGTACGAACAGCACATCACGGGCCGGGGCTGCCCCTTCGACCCGGCCAAGTCGACGGCCTGGGCGGACCGCCCGGAGGTGAACGCATGACCGTGACCACGAGTTCCCCCTCGTCGGGGGGAACGGCGGCGGTCCCGCCGGAGGACCTCGTCACGCTGACGATCGACGGCGCCGAGATCAGCGTGCCCAAGGGCACCCTCGTCATCCGCGCCGCCGAGCAACTCGGCATCGAGATCCCGCGCTTCTGCGACCACCCCCTGCTGGACCCGGTCGGCGCCTGCCGGCAGTGCATCGTCGAGGTCGAGGGCCAGCGCAAGCCCATGGCGTCCTGCACGATCACCTGCACGGACGGCATGGTGGTGAAGACCCACCTCACCTCCCCCGTCGCCGAGAAGGCCCAGCACGGGGTGATGGAGCTGCTGCTCATCAACCACCCCCTGGACTGCCCGGTCTGCGACAAGGGCGGCGAGTGCCCCCTGCAGAACCAGGCGATGTCCCACGGCAACGCCGAATCCCGCTTCGACGGCAGGAAGCGCACCTACGAGAAGCCCCTCCCGATCTCCACCCAGGTGCTCCTCGACCGCGAACGGTGCGTCCTGTGCGCGCGCTGCACCCGGTTCTCCAACCAGGTCGCCGGCGACCCGATGATCGAGCTCCTGGAACGTGGCGCGCTCCAGCAGGTCGGCACCGGCGAAGGCGACCCGTTCGAGTCGTACTTCTCCGGGAACACCATCCAGATCTGCCCGGTGGGCGCGCTGACCTCGGCGGCGTACCGCTTCCGCTCCCGTCCCTTCGACCTGATCTCCTCGCCGTCCGTGTGCGAGCACTGCTCGGGCGGCTGCGCCACCCGTACCGACCACCGGCGCGGCAAGGTCATGCGGCGGCTCGCCGCCAACGACCCCGAGGTCAACGAGGAGTGGATCTGCGACAAGGGGCGCTTCGCGTTCCGGTACGCGCAGCAGAAGGACCGCCTGGAGACCCCGCTGGTCCGAAACGCCCAGGGCGTCCTCGAACCGGCCTCCTGGCCGGAGGCCCTCGAAGTCGCCGCCCGGGGCCTGGCCGCCGCCCGCTCCCGGGCCGGCGTCCTCACCGGCGGCCGGCTCACCGTCGAGGACGCCTACGCGTACAGCAAGTTCGCGCGCGTGGCGCTCGACACCAACGACATCGACTTCCGCGCGCGCGTGCACAGCAGCGAGGAGGCCGACTTCCTGGCCGCGCGGATCGCCGGCCGCGGCCATGACCTCGACGGCACGGGCGTCACCTACGCCGCCCTGGAGAAGGCGCCCGCCGTCCTGCTGGTCGGCTTCGAGTCGGAGGAGGAGGCACCCGGCGTCTTCCTGCGGCTGCGCAAGGCCTGGCGCAAGCGCAAGCAGAAGGTGTACGCGCTCGCCACGCACGCCACGCGCGGGCTGGAGAAGGCCGGCGGCACCCTGCTGCCCGCCGCACCCGGCACCGAGACCGAATGGCTGGACGCCCTCGCCGGCGGCGTCGGCCTGGAGGAGTCCGGCACCCAGGCCGCCGAGGCACTGCGCGCCGACGGCGCGGTCATCGTCGTGGGCGAGCGGCTGGCGTCCGTCGCCGGTGGCCTCACCGCCGCCGTACGGGCCGCCACCGCCACCGGCGCCCGGCTGGTGTGGATCCCGCGCCGGGCCGGCGAGCGCGGCGCGATCGAGGCGGGCGCGCTGCCGTCGCTGCTGCCGGGCGGCCGCCCGGCCACCGACCCGCGCGCGCGGGAGGAGGTCGCCGCTGTCTGGGGCGTGTCCGAACTCCCGCCGCGCTACGGCCGCGACACCGGCCAGATCGTCGAGGCCGCCGCCCGCGGTGAACTCTCCGCGCTGCTGGTCGCCGGTGTGGAGGTCGCCGACCTGCCCGACCCGGCACGCGCGCGTGAGGCACTCGAAGCCGTCGGTTTCCTGGTCTCCCTGGAGCTGCGGCCCAGCGAGGTCACCGAGCACGCCGACGTCGTCCTCCCGGTCGCCGCCGTCGCCGAGAAGGCCGGCACCTTCCTCAACTGGGAAGGCAGGGCACGTCTCTTCGAGGCCGCCCTCAAGCCCGACCAGATGACCCGGCGGCTCCCTCCCACCGACGCGCGCGTGCTGCAGATGCTCGCCGACGCCATGGACGTCCACCTCGGTCTGCCCGACCTGCGCACCACGCGCGCGGAGCTGGACCGGCTCGGCGCCTGGGACGGGTCGAAGGCCTCGGATCCGCTGGAGACCGGCACATCGCTGCCGCGGCCGGCCGTGGGAGAGGCCGTGCTCGCCGGACACCGGCTCCTCCTCGACCAGGGCGTCCTCCAGGAGGGCGACGAAGCGCTGGCCGGCACCCGGCACGCCGCCCACGCGCGCGTGTCCGCGGCGACGGCGGCGGAGGCGGGCGTCGAGGACGGCGGTCTCATCGCCGTCACCGGACCCGCCGGCAGTGTCGAGTTCCCGCTCCGGATCACCGAGATGCCGGACCGCGTGGTCTGGCTCCCGCTGAACTCGGTGGGCGGCGGCGTCGCCTCCGACACCGGGACGCAGCCCGGCTCCCTCGTCCGCATCGGCCCGGCGGCCACCGCCGGTGAGGCCCCCAAGGAGGTGGAGGCATGAGCCAGTACCTCGCCGCTGAAGACCTCTCGATGTTCGGCCGCGACCCCTGGTGGCTGGTCGTCATCAAGGCCGTCTTCTGCTTCGCCTTCCTGATGGTGACCGTGCTGATCTCCATCGTGATGGAGCGCAAGGTCGTCGCCTGGATGCAGTTGCGCGTCGGCCCCAACCGGCACGGCCCCTGGGGCATGCTCCAGTCGCTCGCCGACGGCATCAAGCTGATGCTCAAGGAAGACCTGGTCGTCAAACGTGCCGACAAGGCCGTCTACGTCCTGGCGCCGATCGTCGCGGCCATCCCGGCGTTCATGGCCATCGCGGTCATCCCGTTCGGCCCCGCCGACAACGAGGTCTCGATCTTCGGCCACCGCACCACGATGCAGCTCACCGACCTGCCGATCGCGATGCTGTACATCCTCGCGGTCGCCTCCGTCGGCATCTACGGCATCGTCCTGGCCGGCTGGAGCTCCGGGTCGACGTACCCGCTCCTCGGCGGTCTGCGCTCCTGCGCGCAGATGATCTCCTACGAGATCGCCATGGGCGCCGCGTTCGCCTCGGTGTTCCTGTACTCCGGGTCGATGTCGACGTCCACGATCGTCGCCCAGCAGCAGGGCCGCTGGTACATCCTGCTGCTGCCGGTCTCGTTCATCCTGTACGTCGTCACCATGATCGGCGAGACCAACCGCGCCCCCTTCGACATGCCCGAGTCGGAGGGCGACCTCGTCGGTGGCTTCAACACCGAGTACTCGTCGATCAAGTTCGCGATGTTCATGCTCGCCGAATACGTCAACATGGTGACCGTCTCGGCCGTGTCGACCACGCTGTTCCTCGGCGGCTGGCGGGCCCCCTGGCCGATCAGCACCGTCTGGGCGGGCGCCAACCACGGCTGGTGGCCGATGCTCTGGTTCGTCGCCAAGGTCGTCGTGCTGCTGTTCGTCTTCGTCTGGGTGCGCGGCACGCTCCCGCGCGTGCGCTACGACCAGCTGATGAAGCTCGGCTGGAAGGTCCTCATCCCGGTCTCCGTCGTCTGGTTGATGCTCGTCGCGACCGTACGGACCCTGCGCAACCAGAACTACGGCTTCGCCGACATCGCCCTGTACGTCGGCGGCGGAGTGCTCGCTCTGCTGCTCCTGTCCTTCGTCGTGGACATCTTCCGCGACAAGGGCAAGGAGGACGGCCGGCCCGTCGCGGAGCCGGCCGGGTTCGACCCGATGGCGGGCGGGTTCCCGGTACCGCCGCTGCCCGGCCAGGAGTTGCCCCCGGTGCCCCGGCGCAGCCCCCGCAGGGAGCGGGAGCTGATTGTCAGTGGCGGCACGGACACTGTCAGTGACGGATCTTCGGATGGAAAGGAGGCGTCCGATGGCTGAGGAGCCCAAGGAGACCAAGCCCGGTTTCCAGAACCCCGTGGCCGGCTTCGGCGTGACCTTCAAGGCCATGTTCAAGAAGCGGCTGACCGAGCAGTACCCGGAGCAGAAGAAGACCACGGCCCCGCGGTTCCACGGACGGCACCAGCTCAACCGCCATCCGGACGGCCTGGAGAAGTGCGTGGGCTGCGAACTGTGCGCCTGGGCCTGCCCCGCCGACGCCATCTACGTGGAGGGCGCCGACAACACCGACGAGGAGCGCTACTCGCCGGGCGAGCGCTACGGCCGCGTCTACCAGATCAACTACGCCCGCTGCATCCTGTGCGGCCTGTGCATCGAAGCGTGTCCCACGCGCGCGCTGACGATGACCAACGAGTTCGAACTGGCCGACAGCAGCCGCGCCAACCTCATCTACACCAAGGAACAGCTGCTCGCCGGCCTCGAAGAGGGCATGGTCGACACCCCGCACGCGATCTTCCCGGGGACCGACGAACAGGACTACTACCGGGGCCTGGTCACCGAGGCCGCGCCCGGGACCGTACGCCAGGTCGCCGTCTCCAAGGGCGAGGTCCCCCAGGAGGCCGAGTCCACCTTCGGTCCGGACGAACCGGCCTCGGAGGAGGTGATCGGCCGATGAACCCGCAGCAACTCGCCGCCTACACCACCTCCACCGGTGAGGCCTTCCAGTTCTGGGTCCTCGGCACCGTCGCCGTGATCGGCGCCCTGTCCACCGTCTTCATGAAGAAGGCCGTGCACAGCGCGCTCTCACTCGCCGGCACGATGATCATCCTGGCGGTTTTCTACCTCGCCAACGGCGCCTACTTCCTCGGGATCGTGCAGATCGTCGTCTACACCGGCGCGATCATGATGCTGTTCCTCTTCGTGGTGATGCTGGTCGGCGTGACCGCCGCCGACTCCCTGAAGGAGACCATCAAGGGCCAGCGCTGGCTGGCCCTGCTGTGCGGGGTCGGCTTCGGTGTCCTGCTCCTCGCGGGCATCGCCAACGCCTCCCTGAAGCAGTTCAACGGCACCGGCCAGGCCAACGCCAACGGCAATGTGCAGGGCCTCGCCGCCCTCATCTTCACCAAGTACGTGTTCGCCTTCGAGATCACCGGCGCCCTGCTCATCACCGCGGCCGTCGGCGCCATGGTGCTCACCCACCGCGAGCGCACCGAACGCCCCAGGACCCAGCGCGAGCTGGCCGAACAGCGGGTCCGCGAGGGCAAGCACGTACCGCCGCTGCCCGCCCCCGGCGTCTACGCCCGGCACAACGCCGTGGACGTCGCGGGCCTGCTGCCCGACGGCACCCCGTCGGAGCTCACGGTCAGCAAGACGCTGCGCGACCGCGGCCAGGTCCGTGACGTGTCGACGGAGGCCCTCAACGACCTCCGGGCCCTGGAGCAGCGCGCGGAGGAACGGCTGGAGCGCACCCCGGTCGAACCCGCCCACCGCAAGCAGAGCGAGGAGGCGTCGAAGTGAACCCGGTCTACTACCTCTACCTCGCCGCCCTGTTGTTCACGATCGGCGCCACCGGTGTGCTGATCAGACGAAACGCAATCGTCGTCTTCATGTGCATCGAGCTGATGCTCAACGCCTGCAACCTCGCGTTCGTCGTCTTCTCCCGCATGCACGGCAATCTCGACGGCCAGATCATCGCCTTCTTCACGATGGTCGTCGCCGCCGCGGAGGTCGTGGTCGGGCTCGCGATCATCGTGTCGCTGTTCCGTACCCGCCACTCGGCCTCGGTCGACGACGCCAGCCTGATGAAGCTGTAAGGGGTCGCTGAATCGTGGAGAACCTCATCGCGCTGCTGATCGCGGCGCCTCTGCTCGGAGCGGCCGTCCTCCTGGTCGGCGGCCGCCGCCTGGACGGCGTGGGGCACTGGATCGGCACCCTCCTGTCCACGGCTTCCTTCGTGTTCGGCGTGATCCTCTTCGCCGACCTGCTGGGCAGGAACGCCGAACACCGCACACTCACCCAGCACCTGTGGACGTGGATCTCCGTCGGCAGCTTCCAGGCGGACGTCACCTTCCGCCTCGACCAGCTGTCGATGACGTTCGTCCTGCTGATCACCGGCGTCGGCTCGCTCATCCACGTGTACTCGATCGGGTACATGGAGCACGACGAGCGCCGCCGCCGCTTCTTCGGCTACCTCAACCTGTTCCTCGCGGCGATGCTGCTGCTCGTCCTCGCCGACAACTACCTGCTGCTGTACGTCGGCTGGGAGGGCGTCGGTCTCGCCTCCTACCTGCTGATCGGCTTCTGGCAGCACAAGCCCAGCGCGGCGACCGCGGCGAAGAAGGCCTTCCTGGTCAACCGCGTCGGCGACATGGGCCTGTCGATCGCGATCATGCTGATGTTCACGACGTTCGGCACCTTCGCCTTCGGGCCGGTGTTCAGCCACGTCGGCGACGCCTCCGAGGGCAAGCTCACCGCGATCGGCCTGATGCTGCTGCTCGCCGCGTGCGGCAAGTCCGCCCAGGTCCCGCTGCAGTCCTGGCTCGGGGACGCCATGGAGGGCCCCACCCCGGTCTCCGCCCTCATCCACGCGGCGACCATGGTGACCGCCGGCGTCTACCTGATCGTCCGCTCGGGCGTCGTCTTCAACGCGGCCCCCGACGCCCAGCTCGTCGTCACCGTCGTGGGCGCCGTCACGCTGCTCTTCGGTGCGATCGTCGGTTGCGCCAAGGACGACATCAAGAAGGCCCTCGCCGGCTCGACCATGTCGCAGATCGGCTACATGGTCCTCGCCGCCGGCCTCGGCCCCATCGGCTACGTCTTCGCCATCATGCACCTGGTGACGCACGGCTTCTTCAAGGCCGGGCTCTTCCTCGGCGCCGGCTCCGTCATGCACGGCATGAACGACGAGGTCGACATGCGCAAGTACGGGGGCCTGCGCAAGTACATGCCGGTCACCTTCATCACCTTCGGCCTCGGCTACCTCGCGATCATCGGCTTCCCGGGCCTGTCTGGCTTCTTCTCCAAGGACAAGATCATCGAGGCGGCGTTCGCCAAGGGCGGCACCGAGGGCTGGATCCTCGGCGCCTGCGCCCTGCTGGGTGCCGCGATCACCGCCTTCTACATGACGCGCGTCATGCTGATGACGTTCTTCGGCGAGGAACGCTGGCGCAACCAGCCCACCCGCTCCCCGCAGGCGCCCAGTGCCGAACCGGCCGCCGAACACCACGGCGAGCACGCGGAACCC
Source organism: Streptomyces arenae (assembly GCF_022343545.1). Classification (NCBI taxonomy): domain Bacteria; kingdom Bacillati; phylum Actinomycetota; class Actinomycetes; order Kitasatosporales; family Streptomycetaceae; genus Streptomyces; species Streptomyces arenae. The sequence continues at coordinate 125,002 of NZ_JAKQYH010000006.1, read as the reverse complement.
CACCCGCACGAGTCCCCGAAGGTCATGACCATCCCCATGATCGTGCTGGCGGTCGGCTCCGTGTTCGGAGGTGCCTTCTTCAGCATCGGCGACCGCTTCCTGCACTGGCTGGAGCCGGTCACCGGCCACAGCGAGGGCGACTCCCCGCTCAGCGCGGCCACCGTCACCGGCGCCACCATGGTCTGCCTGGTCATCGGCGTCGGCATCGCCTACCTGCAGTACGGCCGCCGACCCGTCCCGGCCGTCGCCCCGCGCGGCTCGCTGCTCACCCGCGCGGCCCGCCGCGACCTCCTCCAGGACGACTTCAACCACGTCGTCCTGGTCCGCGGCGGCGAACACCTCACACGCTCCCTGGTGTACGTCGACCACACCCTGGTCGACGGGGTCGTCAACGGCACGGCGGCGGGCTTCGGCGGCCTCTCCGGCCGGCTGCGCAAGCTCCAGAACGGGTACGCGCGCTCGTACGCGGTCTCGATGTTCGGCGGCGCGGCCCTGCTGGTCGCCGCGACCCTGCTGATGAGGGCGGTCTGATACCGATGTCCTTTCCTCTGCTGACAGCGACGGCGGCCCTCCCGGCCGTCGGAGCGATCGCCACGGCCGCAGTGCCGGCCGCCCGGCGCACCGCCGCCAAATGGCTCGCGCTGGTGGTCTCGCTGGCCACGCTGGTGCTGGCGGTCGTCGTCCTGGTCCGCTTCGACCCGGGCGGCGCCCGCTACCAGCTCACCGAATCCCACCCCTGGATCGCGGACTTCGGAGTCAGGTACGACCTGGGAGTGGACGGCATCGCCGCCGTCCTCATCGCCCTGACCGCCCTGCTGATCCCGTTCATCGTCCTCGCGGGTTGGCACGACGCCGACCCGCTGGAGACCGGCAGCAAGCGGTGGCGGCCCACCCAGGGCTTCTTCGCCCTGATCCTGGCCGTCGAGGCGATGGTGATCATCTCCTTCGAGTCCACCGACGTCTTCCTGTTCTACATCTTCTTCGAAGCCATGCTGATCCCGATGTACTTCCTCATCGGCGGCTTCGGCGACCGCGCCCACGAGCACGGCGAGGAAGCGGCGTCCACGCAACGGTCGTACGCCGCCGTGAAGTTCCTGCTCTACAACCTGGTCGGCGGACTGATCATGCTGGCCGCGGTCATCGGCCTCTACGTGGTCGCCGGGAACTTCTCCCTCACGGAGATCGCCCAGGCCCGCGCGAACGGCTCGCTGCACATGGCGACCAGCACCGAACGCTGGCTGTTCCTCGGTTTCTTCTTCGCGTTCGCCGTGAAGGCGCCGCTGTGGCCGCTGCACACCTGGCTGCCCAACGCCATGCAGGAGTCCACCGCCCCCGTCGCCGTCCTCATCACCGCGGTGGTCGACAAGGTCGGCACGTTCGCGATGCTCCGCTACTGCCTCCAGCTGTTCCCGGAGGCGTCGAAGTGGGCGACACCCGTCGTCCTCGTCCTCGCCGTGATCGGCATCATCTACGGCGCGCTGCTCGCCGTCGGCCAGCGCGACATCAAGCGCCTGGTCGCCTACGCGTCGATCTCGCACTTCGGCTTCATCATCCTGGGCATCTTCGCGATGACCAGCCAGGGCCAGTCCGGCGCCACGCTCTACATGGTCAACCACGGCATCTCCACGGCCGCCCTGATGCTGGTCGCCGGCTTCCTGATCTCCCGCCGCGGCTCACGCCTCATCGCGGACTACGGCGGTGTGCAGAAGGTCGCCCCGGTGCTCGCCGGCACCTTCCTGATCGGCGGCCTGGCGACTCTGTCCCTGCCGGGGCTCGCCCCCTTCGTGAGCGAGTTCCTCGTCCTGGTCGGCACGTTCACGCGCTACCCGGCCATCGGGATCGTGGCCACCTTCGGCATCGTCCTCGCCGCGCTCTACACCCTCGTCCTCTACCAGCGGACGATGACGGGCCCGGTGAAACCGGAGGTCTCCGCGATGCCCGACCTACGCGCGCGTGAACTCGTGGTCGTCGCCCCGCTGATCGTTCTGCTGATCTTCCTGGGCGTCTACCCGAAGCCCGTCACGGACATCGTCAATCCGGCGGTCAAGCAGACCATGTCGGACGTACACAAGACCGACCCCAAGCCCGAGGCGGAGGCGGCCAAGTGAGCGCAGCAGCCGTCCACAGCCTGTGGACAACCGCGGCCGACCCGATCACCAAGATCGACACGCCGAAGATCGAGTACGGACAGCTGTCACCCACCCTGATCGTCGTCGGCGCGGCGATCGTCGGGGTGCTCATCGAAGCGTTCGTCCCGCGCAAATCCCGCTATTACGCACAGGTGTTCGTCTCTGCCGTGGCTCTGTGCGCGGGCTTCGCGGCCGTCGTCGCCCTCGCCGCGGACGGCTACGGCACCACGAAGGCACACATCGCCGCCATGGGCGCGATCGCCGTCGACGGACCGTCCCTGTTCCTCCAGGGCACCATCCTGCTGGCCGGACTCGTCGGCCTGTTCACCTTCGCCGAACGCCGGCTCGACCCGGCCGCCCACGGCAACCGCGTCGACTCCTTCGCCGCCCAGGCCGCGTCGGTCCCCGGCAGCGACAGCGAACAGGCCGCCGTCAAAGCCGGGTTCACCACCACCGAGGTCTTCCCGCTGCTCCTCTTCGCGGTCGCCGGCATGCTGGTGTTCCCCTCGGCCAACGACCTGCTGACGCTCTTCGTCGCCCTGGAGGTCTTCTCCCTCCCGCTCTACCTGTTGTGCGCCCTGGCCCGCCGCAAGCGCCTCATGTCACAGGAAGCCGCCGTCAAGTACTTCCTGCTCGGCGCCTTCGCCTCCGCGTTCACCCTGTTCGGCATCGCCCTGCTCTACGGCTACGCGGGCTCGGTGTCGTACGCCACCATCGCCCAGGTCGTCGACGGCACCGTCACCAACGTCGACCCCGCCCTCGCCGGCACCATGGGCAACGACTCGCTGCTCCTCATCGGCGCCGCGATGGTCGTCATGGGCCTGCTCTTCAAGGTCGGCGCCGTCCCCTTCCACATGTGGACGCCCGACGTCTACCAGGGCGCACCCACCCCGGTGACCGGCTTCATGGCCGCCGCCACCAAGGTCGCCGCCTTCGGCGCGCTGCTGCGCCTGCTGTACGTCGTACTCCCCGGCATGCGCTGGGACTGGCGGCCGGTCATGTGGGGCGTCGCGATCATCACCATGCTGGGCGGCGCGATCGTCGCGATCACCCAGACCGACATCAAGCGACTCCTCGCCTACTCGTCGATCGCCCACGCCGGATTCATCCTCGCGGGTGTCATCGCGACCTCGAAGGACGGCGTGTCGTCCGTCCTCTTCTACCTCGCCGCGTACTCCTTCGTCACCATCGGTGCCTTCGCCGTGGTCACCCTGGTGCGCGACGCGGGCGGCGAGGCGACACACCTGTCCAAGTGGGCGGGGCTCGGCCGACGGTCGCCCCTGGTGGCCGCCGTCTTCGCCGTCTTCCTGCTGGCCTTCGCCGGCATCCCGCTGACCTCGGGCTTCGCCGGAAAGTTCGCCGTGTTCAAGGCGGCGGCCGAAGGCGGCGCGGTCCCGCTGGTCGTCATCGGTGTGATCTCGTCGGCGATCGCCGCGTTCTTCTACATCCGCGTGATCGTCCTCATGTTCTTCAGCGAACCGAGGCCCGAGGGCCCCACCGTCGCCGTACCGTCACCGCTCACCATGGCCGCCATCGGCCTGGGCGTCGCCGTCACCCTCGTGCTCGGCGTGGCACCCCAGTACTTCCTGGACCTGGCCAACCAGGCGGGAGTCTTCGTGCGCTGACACATCCGGTACGACCGTGGGCCCCGGTTCCCCGCACAGGAACCGGGGCCCCCGCGCGCGTGCCCGACGGACACCACCGGTCGTACGCCATCGACCGGGCACACGCCGGACACGACTACGCGCACGCCACCGTCGGATTCCACGGCGCGAACAACCCGCTCGGGTTGTCCTTCCAGATCCACGCCCGCAGCGTGTACACCGGACCCGCGACCCCCGGCACCGTCGTCGGCCCCTGGAACGTCTGACCGAACAGCGTCGGCGCGGTCGTGCCCGTGCCGGCCCGCACGATCCACTCCACCCCGACCAGCGCACGCCCGCCGTCGCCGTCCGCCTCGTACAGCAGGCCCGCCGGCCCGGCCGGGTCCAGACCGCCGACGTTGTCGGACTTCACATAGTGGTAGCCCGCGCCTCCCACGCCGGACCGGGCGTCGCAGCCGGCGGCCCGGGCGTACCCGTCCGTGACGGCGAACGGCTCGTACTCGTAGTCCGCCGTCGCCGTGTACGTCGGAGTCAGATCCGTCCACCCGAACGGATCGGCGGCGGCCGGGACAGGGGCCGCGCCGGCGGGAACCGCGGCCAGCGCGAACGGCACGGCCAACGCCAGAGCGACGCCGGCAGCGCGGGACCTGAGAGACATCCTGAAGCTCCTCGGGGCGGAAGAGGCACGCGGGCCGCGGCGCCTCCGTACGACGCGGGCCTCCCCGGTCCCGCCCGTGCAGCATCGCCCGGCCCGCCGCCGGGCCGCCACGCGAAGGCGGCCAAAGGGCTGAGGACACCGCCGGACGGGCGACCCCGGCTCCCCACAGCCGCGCCCGCTCCCGCACCGCACCCGCACCCGCTCCCGCACCGCACCCGCACCCGCGTCGCACTCGTACCCGCATCGCACTCGCACCCGCTTCCGCAGTACCCTCGCGCCCCTTCCCGGGCGGCCGGCCTGTGGATAACTCCGGCGCTGTCGGTCCGGACCCCTATCGTGGAGGCAGTGGTCGAGGGACGACGTACGGGGGACACGACGATGGGCGGGACGGGCGGAACCGACGAGATGCCAGGGACGACCGAGACGCCGGAGGCGCCTCTCCGGCCCGGACCGACGGACAGCGAGGCACTGGCCACGCTGCACCGGGTCTTCGGGTACGACGCCTTCCGGGGCGAACAGGAAGCGATCATCGAGCATGTGGTGGCGGGCGGTGACGCCGTCGTCCTCATGCCCACCGGCGGCGGGAAATCGCTGTGCTACCAGATCCCCGCCTTGGTCAGACCAGGTACGGGCATCGTGGTCTCACCACTCATCGCCCTCATGCAGGACCAGGTGGATGCCCTGCGCGCCCTCGGCGTGAACGCCGGGTTCATCAACTCCACCCAGGACTTCGACGAGCGACGCGTGGTCGAGGCCCAGTTCCTCGCCGGTGAACTCGACCTGCTCTACCTGGCCCCCGAACGGCTCCGCCTGGACTCCACGCTGGACCTGCTCGCCCGCGGCAAGATCGCCGTCTTCGCGATCGACGAGGCACACTGCGTCTCCCAGTGGGGCCACGACTTCCGCCCCGACTACCTCGCCCTCTCCCTGCTCGGCGAGCGCTGGCCGGACGTCCCCCGCATCGCGCTCACGGCCACCGCCACCCGCGCCACCCACCAGGAGATCACCCAGCGGCTCCACATGCCGGCCGCCCGGCACTTCGAAGCCAGCTTCGACCGGCCCAACATCCAGTACCGGATCGTCCCCAAGGCCGACCCGAAGAAACAGCTCCTCGCCTTCCTGCGCCAGGAACACGAAGGCGACGCGGGCATCGTCTACTGCCTCTCCCGCAAGTCCGTCGAAGCCACCGCGGAGTTCCTCAGCCGCAACGGCATCGAGGCCGTGCCCTACCACGCCGGCCTCGACGCCGGCACCCGCGCCGCCCACCAGTCCCGCTTCCTGCGCGAAGAAGGCCTGACCGTGGTCGCCACCATCGCCTTCGGCATGGGCATCGACAAACCCGACGTCCGCTTCGTCGCCCACCTCGACCTGCCCAAGTCCGTCGAGGGCTACTACCAGGAGACCGGCCGCGCCGGCCGCGACGGACTGCCCTCCACCGCCTGGATGGCCTACGGCCTCAACGACGTCATACAGCAGCGCAAACTCATCCAGTCCGGTGAGGGCGACGAGGCCTTCCGCCGCCGCGCCCAGGCCCACCTCGACTCGATGCTCGCCCTGTGCGAGACCGCCCAGTGCCGCCGCGGGCAGCTCCTGAACTACTTCGGCCAGGCCCCCGACCCGGCGGGCTGCGGCAACTGCGACACCTGCCTCACCCCGCCAGAGACCTGGGACGGCACCGTCGCCGCCCAGAAGGTCCTCTCCACAGTGGTACGACTGCAGCGCGAACGCGGGCAGAAGTTCGGCGCCGTCCAGATCGTCGACATCCTGCTCGGCAAGCGCACCGCGAAGGTCATCCAGTTCGACCACGACCAGCTGTCCGTCTTCGGTATCGGCACCGACCTCGAAGAAGGCGAATGGCGCGGTGTCGTCCGGCAACTGCTCGCCCAGGGACTGCTCGCGGTAGAGGGCGAGTACGGCACGCTGGTACTCACCGAGGCCAGCGGAGCCGTACTGCGACGGGAACGCGAAGTCCCGCTGCGCAAGGAACCGAAGAAGCCGGTGGTCTCGCGCGCCGCGTCCACCGGGACGTCCGGATCCTCGGGCAGGGGCAAGGCGAAGGCGGCTGTGGCAGAGCTGCCCGAGAACCTGCTCCCCGCCTTCGAGGCACTCCGTGCCTGGCGCGCCGAGCAGGCCCGGGAACAGGGCGTACCGGCATACGTGATCTTCCACGACGCCACTCTGCGGGAGATCGTCAGCCGCTGGCCCGAGTCCGTCGCCGAACTCGGCACCATCGGCGGTGTCGGCGAGAAGAAGCTGATGACGTACGGCGAAGGCGTACTCGGCGTGCTGGCCGCTCTGAACACGCCGGCGCCCCCGGCTCCTGCGACGGTCGAAACCGGGGACGACGACCACTGGCCCGAGATGGACGCGGAACCGGAGCCGGAAGACGACTGGATATAGGCCCGTCTAGGCCGCGGAGGCGAGGGAGGCCGCGGAGGCCACGGATGCCGCGAAGGTCACGGGGGCCGCGGGTGCTGTGGATGTCGCGGACGCTGCGGAGGGCGCGGACGGCGCGGATGTCGACGGGGCGGCTTACAGGCCCCTCGCCGCATACGCCCTGACATCCGCGTCCGAGTCCGCCGTCGCCGTGGCCAGCGCCGCCCGGGCCGCCTCCTCGACGGCGGCATGCCGGGTCAGGGCGAGGACGGCCGCCTTGCGGACGTCGGCGTTCGGGTCGGCGAGGGACTTCGCGAGGACCGGCACCGCCACCCCGGCAGAGGCGGCGCCCAGTGCCTTGGCGGCACCGACCCGTACCTGCCAGGCAGGGTCGGCCAAGGCGGCCACCGCCGCCTCGGCCGCCGGGACCGGACAGCCGACACCGGCGAAGGCCTCGTAGGCCGCGCCCCGGACCAGCACATCGGCATCGCCGGTGAGCGTGGCGAGGGCGTCCAGAACACCGTCGCGCTGCGGGGCCGCTCCGGCCGCCCCCACCGTCCCGAGGGCCTTCGCCACCGTCACCCGCACCTCACGGGACGGGTCGGCCACGGCACGGGCCAGCGGCTCGGCGGCGTCCACCGAGACCAGCGCCCGCACCGCCTCGATCCGCACCGCCGGATCCGCGTCGCGGAGGGACACGGCGAACAGCTCGGCGTCACCCAGACGCAGCGCCCGCAGCACGTCCAGCGCGGCGGCCCGGACGACAGGGTCCGCCACGGCCAGCGCCCCGGCGAGGGCGTCGCGCAGCGCGGGTTCGGCGGGGAGCGTCTCGACCAGCTCCCGAAGCGAGGCGGCGGCCGCCGAACGCACCCCGGCATCGGGATCGGCCAGCGCACCGGCCAGCGCCTGCCCGGTCCCCACCGGAGCCGTCTCCGTGAGCACCGAGACGGCGGTACGACGGACAGAGGCGTCGGCGTCCGCCAAATAGGTCGCCAGAGCAGCCAGTTCGGGCTCCTCCTCGGCGAGGGCGAGGAGTTCCAGCAGACGCGGGGACGCCGGCTCCGCCCGGTCCGGCTCCACGGTCCGCGCGGCCAGGCCGGCCAGGTCGGCCACCGGCCCGGTCGCCACCGGCGGCACGTCACGTGCGCCCGCCGTGGCCACGTCCAGCGGCCGCACCTCGCCGATGTACCGGGACGGACCGCCGACCGGGGTGAACTCCTCGACCGGCACCAGATACGGAGCCACGGGACGAGCCGTGAACTCCATCGCACCAGAGGGGGACTTGTGCAGATCGAGATGATGGAACCAGGAGGCGTCGTCACGCTCGGGGTGATCGAGCCGGTCGTGGTAGAGACCCCAGCGGGACTCCGTACGGGCCAGGGAGGCACGGGCGGCCATCTCCGCGCAGTCGCGGATGAAACTGACCTCGGCACACCGCATCAGCTCGTGCGGGGTCCGGGCACCCATGGCGGCGATGTCGTCCCGCATCCGCTCGAAGGACTCCAGGGCGAGGGAGAGCCGGGCCCCGGACTTCGGCGGAGCCACGTAGTCGTTCACGAAGCGGCGCAACTTGTACTCGACCTGGGGCTGCGGCGGGCCGTCAGGATTGCGCAGCGGACGGTAGATCAACTCGTGCGCCTCACGCACCTGGCCGGCCGGCAACTCCCCTGTGTACGGCGAGTACTGGGCGGCGTCCGCACCCGCGAGGTCACCGAAGACGAAGGCGCCGATCATGTAGTTGTGCGGGACGCAGGCCAGGTCACCGGCGGCGTACAGCCGGGGGACGGTCGTCCGGGCGTGGTCGTCGACCCGGACCCCGGATGCGGAGTGACCGCCGCACAGCCCGATCTCGGAGATGTGCATCTCGACGTCATGGGTCCGGTAGTCGTGCCCACGCCCGGAATGGAAGGTACCGCGGGTGGGCCGCTCGGTGGAGTGCAGGATCGACTCCAGAGCGGAGACCGACTCCTCGGGGAGATGGCTCAGCTTCAGGTAGACCGGACCACGGTCGGACGCCACCTCGGCGGCGAACTCCGCCATCATCTGCCCCGACCAGTAGTCGGAGTCGACGAACCGCTCACCGTGCCGGTTGACCTGGTAACCCCCGAACGGGTTGGCGACGTACGCGCAGGCAGGCCCGTTGTAGTCCTTGATCAGGGGATTGATCTGAAAACACTCGATACCCGTCAGCTCCGCCCCGGCGTGGTAGGCCATGGCGTAACCGTCACCGGCGTTGGTCGGGTTCTCGTACGTCCCGTACAGGTACCCGGAGGCGGGCAGCCCCAGCCGCCCGGCCGCACCGGTCGCAAGGATCACCGCCCCCGCGCGGACGACGACGAACGCCCCCGTACGGGTGTTGAAACCCGCCGCGCCCACCGCGCGCCCACCCGCCGTCAGCACCCGAACCGGCATCACCCGGTTCTCGATACGAATCCGCTCCCGCATCTCACGACGCCGCAACTGCCGGTACAGGACCTTCTTGACATCCTTGCCTTCCGGCATCGGCAGTACGTACGAACCGGAGCGATGCACCTGGCGGACCGCGTACGCGCCATGCTCGTCCTTCTCGAACTTGACCCCGTACGACTCCAGGCGCTGGACCATGGCGAAGCCGCGCGTCGCCGTCTGCCTGACCGTGGACTGGTCGACGATCCCGTCGTTCGCGCGGGTGATCTCGGCGACGTAGTCGTCGGGCTCGGCCCGGCCAGGGACGACCGCGTTGTTGACACCGTCCATGCCCATGGCGAGCGCCCCGGAGTGCCGGACATGGGCCTTCTCCAGGAGCAGCACGCTGGCGCCGTGCTCGGCGGCGGTCAGGGCGGCCATGGTGCCGGCGGTGCCACCGCCGACGACGAGGACGTCGCAGATCAGTTCCTCGGCGTCGGCGACGGCGGGAATCTCCAGAGTGGTGGGCGCGGGGGCGTCAGCGGGGGTGGTCACCGGGATGCCTTTCAGATGCCGAACGAAGACAGGACGGTACGGCGCAGGGCCGCGCGGGCAGGGTCGTCGAGGGCGCCACGCTCACGCGGACGCGGCACGTCCCGTACGGACGCCACCCGGCCGGCGGCAAGCAGGGCGACTCGGTCACCGAGGAAGAGCGCCTCGTCCACGTCATGGGTGACGAAGACGACGGTCGCCCCCGTGCCGCGCAACACCTCCACCAGCAGGTCCTGCATGCCGGAACGGGTCTGGGCGTCCAGCGCCCCGAACGGCTCGTCCATGAGCACCGCCCGCGGCGAACCGGCCAGCGCCCGCGCCAACTGCGCACGCTGGCGCTGCCCGCCGGACACCCGGTGCGGCAACTGCCCCGCCTGCTCGGACAGCCCGACCCGCGTCAGCCAGGACCCGGCCTGGGCACGGCGTTCGGAACGCGGCACCCCCTTGATGGCGAGCGGCAGTTCCACATTGCCGCGCAGCGTGCGCCAGGGCAGCAGCGCGTCCTCCTGGAAGACCAGCGCCCGGTCGGCCGAAGGACCCGTCAACGGGCTCCCGTCCTGCGCGACCGTCCCGGCCAGCGGAGCCAACAGCCCCGCGAACGTGCGCAACAGCGTCGACTTGCCGCACCCCGAAGGCCCGACGACCGTGAGGATCTCGCCGGGGCGCACATCCAGCACCACATCGTGCAGCACCGGGGCGTCCGGCCTGCCGAGCACGGCCGCGCCGAGCGTCAGGCGGGCACCACGTGCCACCTCCGGCGCCGGGGCGGCCGCCGCTACCGCGACCTCAGACGAAGTGCTCATCGCGCGCCTCCTGATCGGTGCCGTCGCGGTCCTGCTGCTCGGCATCGGACTCCTTCTGGGACTCGCCGTCGGCCTGCACTGCGACCGGGGCGACGGCCGCGGGCACCACAGCGCGGGGGCGGCCGCCGGGGACGTACGAGGTACGGGGCAGCCAGCGGGTCAGACGCCGGCCGAGAAGCTCGACGGCCGTCGAGGTGACCCAGCCGAGCACCCCGATCGTGACCATCCCGACGAACACCCCGGGGTAGTTGACGACCGTGTAGTCCTGCCAGGTGCGGTAGCCGACGCCGTACTGACCGGAGATCATCTCCGCGGAGATCACACAGATCCACGACACACCGATACCGACCGACAGCCCGCCGAAGATGCCGGGCAGCGCGCCCGGCAGCACCACCGAACCCAGGATCCGCCACCGCCCGCCGCCCATCGTGCGCACCGCCTCCTCCCACACGGGAGTGAGGGCGCGCACCGCGTGCCGGGTGGAGACCATCACGGGGAAGAAGGCCGCGGTGCAGGTGATGAAGACAATGCCCTGCTCATTGGAGGGGAACAGGAGGATCGCCACCGGCACCAGGGCGATCGCCGGGATCGGCCGGACCACCTCCAGGACGGGCCCGAGCAGGTCCTCGGCGAGCCGGGAACGGGCCACGAGCACCCCCGTCGCCACCCCCAGCACGGCCGCCAGCGCGAAACCGGTGAGGATACGGGTCAGGCTGTCCGTGAGGTCCGTCCAGTAATCGGCGCCGGAGACCCGGTCGGCGAAGGCACGGGCGACGTCGGTGACCGTCGGGAACTGCGAGAAGCGCAGCCACAGGTCGACCTTCAAGCTGGTCAGCGTCTGCCACAGCCCCAGGGCGGCGGCCAGCGACACCACCCGCAGGACATACCGGCTCACGACGCGGCCCGCCGCAACGCCTCGCTGTAACCGATGACCTGCGCACCGGCGTGCGCACCGACATACGCCTGCGCGGTTGCCTGTGTCACGAACGGCAGCAACTGCTCACCGTCGGCCACCCACACCGCCTTGTCGGCGAACCAGAGGGTGCCGGTGGTGGCGTCGGGAACATACGCGGCACGGATGCCCCCGCTGTGCTTGCCGACGTACGCGAGCAGCTCCTTGGGTGAGCCGAAGCCGGTGGTCTTCTCGGCTCCCTTGGGCCACACCTCGCTCGCGGACGGCGCGGGGCCGACGGTGAGCCGCTTGGTGTAGTCGGTGCCGCCCAGAGCCTTCTTCACGTACTGGTCGTCGACGAACGAGTCCACGTCGACGTCACCGGTCAGCTTCGCCGCCTTCAGGACCGACACGTCCTCCTTCAACGCGGAGACGAGCGCCGGCTTCACCGCGGGGTCGAAGCTGGCGATGCCATGCGCGCCGTTGTACAGGTAGACGACCTCGGCGGGCAGACCGGTCGCCTCGGCGACCTTCTCGGCGGCGGTCACCGGGTGGGCGTTGAGGTAGTCGGTCGCCTTGGCCTGGGCCTTCAGGAAGGCCTCCAGGACGGTGGGCCGCTGCTTGGCGAACGCCTCCCGGGCGGTGACACCGTGAAACGTGGGGAGGTTCAGCTCGGCGCCGTCGTACAGGGCCTTCGCCTTGCCCTGGTAGGCGAGCAGGCCCGGCCAGGCCACGAACTGGGACAACGCGTCCACGCTGCCCGCCGACAGCGCCGATGCGCCCACCGCGGGCTGCTGGTTGAGCTTCGAGATGCCCTTGTCCGGGTCGATCCCGGCCCGCTGGAGGGCGCGTACGAGCGTGCCGTCGGCAGCCGAGCCGATGCTCGTGGAGACCTTCTTGCCCTTCAGGTCCGTCAAGGACGTCAGTTTGGAGCCGGGCGCGGTGACCACCGTGTTGAGGCCGCCGCGGAGGTTGTAGCCGGTGACGGAGACCAGGTGCGTGGGCTGGCCGAGCTGTTTGCCGCGGGCCGCGTTCAGCAGCAGCGGGAAGTCACCCATCGAACCGATGTCGATCTTTCCGGCGGTCATCTGCGCGGTGATCGGGGCGCCCGTTGCGTAGTCCTGCCAGTCGACCTTGTAGGTGTGACCGTCGTGGAGGGCGTTGAGCTGCTGCTCGAAGTAACCGAGGGAGCGCAGCAGGGTGCCGGCCGTGACGGTGTTGATGGTCTTGGACTGGTAGCCGACGGTGATGGTGACCGTGTTGCCGCCGCCGGCCTGGGCGCTGCCGCCGCAGGCCGACAGGGGCAGCAGGAGGAGGGCCGCGGAGACGGCGATCGCTTTGTGTTTCATCGGGGTTCTGGGCCTCTCACCGGAGCAGATAGGGCATGTTGACCGTCACGGCTCCGGTGGGACAGCGGGCGGCGCACGGGCCGCAGTACCAGCACTCGTCGACGTGCATGTAGGCCTTGCCGTTGCTCTCGTCGATGGCGAGGGAGTCCAGCGGGCACATGTCCACGCAGAGCGTGCAGCCGTCGATGCACTTGGACTCGTCGATGGTCACGGGCACATCGGCCCGCTGGGGCGCCAGAGGCATGGCTGTCTCCAGGAAACGGGTCAGCGAGGGGTCAGAGGGAGCGGCGCAGGAGGCCGCTCATGGTGATGCGGTCGCCGCGGAAGCGGATGAACTCGAGGTCGACGGGGCGGCCGTCGGCGAGGTGCGTGAGCCGTTCCAGCATCAGGACGGCCGCGCCGCGCGGGGCCTGGAGCACGGCGGCGGAGTGAGCGTCCGCGTTCACCGCTTCCAGGGTGATCTCGGCATGGCCCAGGGGCTGACCGGTGATCGATTCCAGGAGCCTGAAGACGTCGTTGTTCTCCAGGTCGGCGCCGAGGAGCGCGGTGCCGATGTCCAGGGGGATGTAGGTGAGGTCGAGGGAGAGGGGGAGACCGTTCAGGTGGCGCAGACGTTCGATGTAGAGGACGTCGGCGCCCGCCGGAACCCCGAGGCGTCCGGCGACGGGCGCGGGTGCCGGGGCGGGGCCCACAGTGCGGACCTCGTTGGTGACCTGGCCGTGTTCGTGGAGGGTTTCCGCGAGGCCCATCAGGCGGTCGAGCCCGTGCGGGTACTTCTGGGCGACGACCACGGTGCCCACACCGGGGAGCCGGTCCACCAGACCCTCCGCCCGGAGCAGGTCCAGAGCCTGGCGGACGGTGTTGCGGGAAGCGCGGTAGTCGGTGGCGAGGGTGGTCTCGTGGGGGAGGGTGCTGTCCGGGCAGGCGCCGGTGAGGATCTGGTGACGCAGCAGGTCGGCGAGTTGCCTGGCCTGGTCCGCACGCAGCCGGCGACGCGCCCGGTGGGCGGCGACCGTGGTCGCGGCGCCCTGACCGGCGTGGTCTCGGATGCGGTCGGTGGATGGCATGGCTGGAACCATACCGACGCGGTAGGGAACGGGGTGTTGCGGAAATGTTGCGCCACCTGAGGACCCATCGAACACGCCACTGAGCTGCGGTTTCGCTGCGGCGTGAGGAAGATCTGCCACCGGGTCGCCGGTGTGCGCGGGAACGTGTCCCAGGAGGCCGTTTGGTCCGTCCGGCGCATCCGGGGGACGACGGGCAGGCGGGCTCTAGCCGAGTGCCGTCAGCCCCGGTGCGAACGTGATCAGGAGGGGCAGCAGGGGGATCAGGGCGGCCATCGTCGTCGTCAGGGCCCGTTGACGGCGCAGCAGCCGTGGAGGTGGCTCCAGGAGGCGGTCGACCCGCTCGCCCAGCAGCCGGCGGCTCGACGCGCAGGAGAGGACTCCGCGGTGCTGATTCAGTTCGATCAGGGCCAGCGCGGTCGTGAGGTGGCCGCAGCGGCGGGACGCGGTGTCGTCGGCGGCCAGTTCGACCAGCCGGTGGGTCTGGTCGCAGAAGTGGGAGAAGAGCGGCACCCGCGGGAAGCCCGTGGCGAGAGCGCTGGACAGGTGGAGCAGCCAGTCGTGGTGGGCGCGGGCGTGTCCCCGTTCGTGGGTGAGGACCGCGTCCAACTGGTGGTCGGTGAGGCGGTGCAGCGCTCCTGTCGTGACGACCAGCTGCGGCGGGTGCCCGGGCATCCACCAGGCGTCCGGGTACTCGTCCTCCAGCACCAGCATCGGCCCACGTGCCGCAGGCAGGCCCGCGGGCAGTTCCGGCGCCCGCTCGCGCAGGTGGGCGCGGGTACGGTCGCGGCCACGGCGGGCCTCGACGAGCTCGCGCGCGAGCATCGCCGTCGTCCATGCCGCCCCGCACGCCAGCAGCACCGTCAGGACGACCGCCCACAGGGGCGCCACGGAGAGGTCGTACGCCGCGGTGACCGCCGGTGGCGCCGGCGCGAACACCCGGTCGCGCACGGTGTGGAAGACCGCCGCGGCACCCAGGACCAGCGCGGCCAGGCAGCACATCAGCACCGTGGCGACCAGGCACTGCCACACCCACAGCGCGACCACCGGTTCGCGATCCGGCCACAGGGCCCGCACCAGTGCACGCGGCACCGGAACCGCGGCCGTCAGAGCGACGGTGGTCAGCAGGAGCAGGCAGACGGTCATGCCGGGGCTCCGTTTCCTGATCGGAGAGGTGCACGGAAGGCTGGGCGGGTGGTGCGGGGGGACAGGCCGTTGTGCGACAGGCTGCGTACGCGGGTGCGTTTCGTGGCCCGCGCGCCGCCGCCTCGCACCGTGCGCGTACGAGCGCGTCGCATGGTGCGTGTTACGCCAGTATGACGGTGAGAGGCGCCTGGAGTCAGGTGTCGACGAGGATCCGCGCTCTAGGATCCGCGCTCTCGCTCCGTCCGGGAAGCTCACGTCCCCGGTCTCGCCACGCCCGCCGTACGCACCCGTCCTCGATGCCCCTCTCCCGGCCCCGTGCCATCGCCCCCCCGGCCCCCGCCCCCCCGGATCAGGTGCGCCGGCCGCCCGTCACCCCGCCACGATCCGCCCGCTGACGTCCCCGAGCCCGACCCGGCTCCCGCCCGGCCCCGGAGCCCACGCCGACAGGGTCACCACGTCACCGTCCTCCAGGTAGGTCCGCTTCCCGTCGGCGAGGTCGAGCGGGTCCTGTCCGTTCCAGGTCAGCTCCAGCAGCGAGCCGCGTTCCCCGGGCCCCGTGCCGCTCACCGTGCCGGAGCCGTACAGGTCGCCGGTGCGCAGCGAGGCGCCGTTGACGGTCAGGTGGGCGAGTTGCTGGGCGGCGGTCCAGTACATGGTGGAGAACGGCGGCTCGGACACCGTCTGCCCGTTGATCGCGATCGAGATCCGCAGGTCGTAACCGGCGGGCTCCTCGGTGGCGTCGTCGAGGTACGGCAGCAGCGGATGCGTCCGCCGGGGCGGGGCCACCCGTGCCTCCTCCAGTGCCTCCAGCGGGGTGATCCACGCCGAGATCGAGGTGGCGAACGACTTGCCGAGGAACGGCCCGAGCGGGACGTACTCCCAGGCTTGGATGTCGCGTGCCGACCAGTCGTTCAGGAGCGTGAGTCCGAACACGTGGTCCCGGAAGTCGCCCAGCGCGACGGGTTCGCCGTGCCGCGACGGCGCGCCGACGACGAAGCCGACCTCGGCCTCGATGTCCAGCCGTACCGACGGTCCGAACACCGGTGCCGGGTCCGACGGCGCCTTCCGCTGTCCCGACGGCCGTACGACGTCCGTCCCCGACACCACGACCGTGCCCGCGCGGCCGTGGTAACCGATCGGCAGGTGCTTCCAGTTGGGGGTGAGCGGCTCGGCGGCGTCGGGGCGGAAGATGCGGCCGGCGTTCCGGGCGTGGTTCTCGGAGGCGTAGAAGTCGACGTAGTCGGCGACCTCGAAGGGCAGGTGGAGAGTCACCTCGGACAGCGAGTGGAAGAGGGGTTCGAGCGTCGCACGGTGCGCGGGGACGCTCACCCACGCGGTCAGTGCGCGCCGTACGTCCGACCAGGTGGTGCGGCCCGCCGCCAGCAGCGGGTTCAGGGTCGGGCGGGCGAGCAGGGAGGCGTACGGGGAGCCGAGGGCCAGGGCCGCGGCGCCGGCGTCGAGGACGTGGTCACCGAGCCGGACGCCGACCCTCCGGTCCGTGCTCCCAGAGGTCGAGAACACGCCATACGGAAGGTTGTGCGGGCCGAAGGGGTCACCCTCGGGGACCTCGAAGGGGGGCAAGGGGGGCATGGGGTGGCTGCCTCGCTCTCATCCGTGCCGCGTGGGATCTGCCATGTGGGGACACGGCCAGGGCGTTGCGCGGCATTCCATGTGGTCGCGCCACACGTTACGGGTGAGTTGGCTGTCGTGGCAGTGTCTAAAGAGTTCGCAATGTCCGAATAGGCCTTGTCGGAGGGTGCAATTCCGGCTTAGCGTCCTTTGGGGGACACGGACGGGGTGGGTCCGGTCTGTAGGGGGGACACGTGGGGGGACCCGTGGCCAGGAATGCCGTCGGCGTGCCGTTCGAGGCGGACCGCGACGTGCCGGGCCTGATCGTCAAGTTCGGCGACTATCCGCTGCACCACGGCGGGGTCGGCGCGATTCGCAGTCTGGGGCGCCTCGGCGTGCCCATGTACGCGATCACGGAGGACGCGTACACACCGGCGGCCTCGTCCCGTTATCTGGAACGGGCGTTCGTGTGGCCGACGACAGGTGCCGAGGAACCGGCCCGTCTCGTCGAGGGACTGCTGCGCGTCGGACGCCGTATCGGCCGGCCGACCGTGCTGATCCCCACCGACGAGGAGGCCGCCGTCCTGATCGCCGAGCATCAGGACGCGCTCGGCGAGCGTTTCCTCTTCCCGCGCGTGGAGCCCGGGCTGCCGCGCCGGCTGGCCAGCAAGCAGGGGCTGCACGAACTGTGCGTGGAACACGGCATCCCCAGTCCGGAGGCCGCGTTCCCGCAGTCGTACGAGGAGATCGTCGGCTTCGCGGAGAAGGCGCGCTTCCCGATCGTGGCCAAGAACCGAGAGGCGTTCGTCCGGCGCGAACGGCCCGCCGTCAACGGAACGACGCGGATCGCCACCCGGGAGGGTCTGCTCACCCTCGCCCGCGACTGGGGCACTCCACCGGGTGTCATCCTCCAGGAGTACCTGCCGCGAGAGGAGGCGGAGGACTGGATCGTGCACGCCTACTTCGATGCCGATTCCACCCCGCGCGCCCTGTTCACCGGGGTGAAGGTCCGCTCCTGGCCGCCGCACGCGGGCATGACCGCGAACGCGTACGTCGTCGACAACCCGGAACTCGCCGACCTCGCCGCGCGTTTCATCAAGCAGATCGGCTTCGCCGGCGTCGTCGACCTGGACCTGCGCTTCGACCGGCGTGACGGGCGGTACAAGCTGCTCGACTTCAACCCGCGCATGGGCGCCCAGTTCCGGCTCTTCGAGAGCGAGTCGGGTGTGGACGTGGTCCGCGCCATGCACCTGGACCTGACCGGGCGCCGCGTTCCGGAGGGGGAACAGCGCGCCGGCCACCGGTACGTCGTGGAGAACATCGACCTGCCCGCCCTCCTGGCCTACCGCCGCAGCGGCTACACGACACCGCACGCGCCAGGGCGGCCGAGCGGGACCGAACTGGCTTGGTTCGCGGGTGACGACCCGATGCCGTTCGTCACGATGCTCGCGCGCTTCGTGCGACCGGGCGCGAAGCACCTCTACCAGCTGTGGCGCACCAACCGCCGAGGCTCCGGCACGACCACGCGGTAGCCCACCACGAGGTAGCCCACCACGAGGCAGCACGACCACGAGGCAGCACGACCACGAGGCAGCCCGGCCACGTGGCAGCCCGACCACGAGGCAGCCCGACCACGAGGCAGCCCGGCCACGAGACCGGGCGCCAGTTCACGCGTCCGCGAAGTGCAGCCCCAACAGGTCGTGCTTCGCGTCCAGTTCGGCGTCCTCGGCGCCCCCGTCGAACCAGAGTCCGAGCCGCCGCACCTCCTCGACGTACAACGCGCCCCCGGCCGGGTCCTCCGGGCAGTTGCCCAGCATCTCGAAGCCGTCGAGAGGTCAGCACGCGGAGTACCAGCGCGCCTCGCCCGGATCCGCCAGACGTCTTTCGGCCTCGTACTGGCGCTTGATGTCGTGACCGATCGCCACATACGGCCTGCGTTTGTCGTTCTCGACACGCCAGATATGGAACGACAGCGCGCAGATCTCGGTCCGCAGCTCCACCGGGAACCACTGCAGCACCCCCGGTCGACGTCTCCCGGAGATACGCCCGCGGACCTCCCGTCCCGCCCGTCACCACGACCGCCCCCGTCGGCTCGGTGCCACCAGATCACCGCGAACGTGACCGGCCACCCTGACAACGCCCCATCACCGAGGCGGCGGGCGCCACTTGAGGCCGAAACGCACAGTGAGTCCCTGGGGCGTGCTGTCCGTATTCTCTGATCATGGTCGCACCCTCCCCGTACTCACTGATCGCCACCGACCTGGACGGCACGCTGCTGCGCGCCGACGACACCCTCTCGGACCGGTCGCTCGCCGCGCTCGCGCGGGCCGGCCTGGCTGGCGCCACGCACCTCGTGGTGACCGGCCGCCCCGCGCCGAGAGTGCGCCCGCTCCTCGACGACCTCGGCTGCACGGGACTCGCGGTCTGCGGCCAGGGCGCGCAGGTGTACGACGCCGGCACGCACCGTCTGCTGTGGTCGGTCACCCTGGACCGGGAGCTGGCGGAGACCGCGCTCGGCAAGATCGAGGCGGAGGTCGGCCAGGTGTACGCGGCGGTCGACCAGGACGGCGTGGACGGGCTCACGCTCATCGAACCGGGCTACCTGATGCCCCACCCCACGCTGCCCGCGCTGCGCGTCGACCGGCGTGACGACCTGTGGTGCGCGCCCATCAGCAAGGTGCTGCTGCGCCACCAGGCCCTGTCCGACGACGAACTGGCGGCGACCGCGCGCGCGGTGGTGGGTTCGCTGGCGACGGTCACCATGTCGGGTCCGGGGACCGTGGAACTCCAGCCGTGCGGGGTGACCAAGGCGACCGGTCTCGCGCTGGCCGCCGATCATCTGGGGCTGAGCCCAGACGGGGCCATCGCCTTCGGTGACATGCCCAACGACATCCCGATGTTCGACTGGGCCGCCCACGGGGTGGCGATGGCCAACGCGCACCCCGAACTCAGGGCGAGGGCCGACGAGATCACCACGTCGAACGAGGACGACGGCATCGCCGTCGTCCTCGAAAGACTCTTCGCTTGATACGGGGCGTCGGTCAGTACGCGCCGTAGACGTTGTCGATGGAGCCGTACCGCGCGGCGGCGTAGTTGCACGCGGCGGTGATGTTCGCGACCGGGTCGTAGATGTCGAACGACGTGCCGGCCACGTGGTAGGCGTTGAACGTCGGGTCGATCACCTGGAGCAGGCCCTTGGAGGGGATGCCGGCGGCGGCGTTGGAGTCCCAGAGGTTGATGGCCCTCGGGTTGCCGGAGGACTCGCGGATCACGTTCCGGTAGATGCCGTTGTAGGAGCCCGGGATGCTCTTCTCGCGCATGATCGCGAGCGATTCGCGGATCCAGCCGTCGAGGTTGTTCGGGTACCCGGCGGGCGTCGTCGAGACCGTCGGCGTGGTGGCGGGAGTGGCGGCCGAGGCGGCGGTCGCGCCGATGAGCGGAAGGGCGAGCACCGCGGCGCCGGTACCGACGGCGGCGAGCGTGCGGGCGATGCGGGTGCGGCGGAGCTGGGCGGCAGCAGGCATGGCGTGTTTCCTCTCCGTCGCCTGCGAGGTGAGCTGTCGGGTTCGGGCTCGGGGAGTGCCCGGCCGCGCCGCCCGAAGGCGATGCGACTTCACCCCTAGCCGTTCCGGAAACGACGTCGGTCGATGACGTCGGCCGCCCGGTCCGGCGACTTACCTGGGTCCCCCGCTCCTGCCGTACGAATGAACTCGTCGATGGGTTAAGACGGGCGGCGGCAGGATTCGGCGTCCGCCCGGCGAGCGGGAACGTATGCGAGAGCACATGTCCGGAACAAGGGGTGGATTCACACAACACACCGATTGACCTTGGTCTGAGGCGTATGGGGCACTTGATCCTTTGCGGTCGCCAAGCTCCAACTGGCGCACAGGGAAAGGAAAGGAAGGGTCACCTCGGCGCGCTTGCGGCATATGGCCCCGAGTGACCTACTTCACGAAACCGCAATTGCGGTAAAACGGACATGAGGGATTGATGGAATGCGTCCGCGGTATCTCGTTGCGGCTTGTGAAGTGGTCCGCGGTGCACTGGATTTCCAGGGATTGTCCAAATTGTCGTATTCGATTTGGATTGGGATTCTCGGGAGCGATTCGACCGTTCCAGGCTCGTTTGCGCCGCCCCTTTCGCCGCCTCGAGGGCTTCGGACGTGTGCGTGTGTCATCGGCCGTGCCTGACTGATGTGTTGACGGATGCGCGCGCCAAGGTCATGGAACAGGCTGGGAGTTGCGGTGCGAGGTCGCGCGTGATCCTGGTCACCCGGACGGGGGACGGGGCGTCGCCGCAGGTGTCTCGGCCCACCGCCTCGACGGGAGGGGAATGGGGTCGCCCCGCGCGCGCCCGCGCGAGGGCGAGGGGGTAGGTGTGAGGTGCCCCCGTTCGGGCACGGGTGTCCCGACGGCTTCGGTGTGCGGCGAAGGGGGTGCGCCCGGGCGGGTGACATCGGCTGAGGGGGACGTGGGCGGGACACGACGTAAGCCGTGATCCGGGACAAGCGCCCATGGTTCCTGTTAAGTCAGTGGATATCGGGTCGTATCAGCTGATCAAAAACATACCGGTCGTGATCCGATAGCGCCCGGGGTGTAACCGTGGGCGCTATCGGTGATCGAAACCTGACCGGATACGCTGACTTGAGTGAGGGCAGCGACCTATCGACAAACCGTGTAATCGCCAGTAGACACCAGCAGACAGGAGATCCCTCGTGACCGTCGTCGGGCCGTTCGGGCTGAGCGTGCGGGACCAGGCTCTGGAAGCCGATGTCCAGGCCGGATTGACGGCTGTCGAGGAAGGCTTGCTAGAGGCCACCAAGAGCGAGGTCCCGTTCATCACGGAGGCCGCACAGCACCTCGTGCGGGCCGGTGGGAAGCGGTTCCGGCCGCTGCTGGTGATGCTCGCGGCACAGTTCGGTGACCCCTACGCGCCCGGTGTCGTGCCGTCGGCCGTCGTCGTCGAGCTGACCCACCTCGCCACCCTGTACCACGACGACGTCATGGACGAGGCCTCCGTGCGGCGCGGTGTCGACAGCGCCAACACCCGCTGGGGCAACTCCGTCGCCGTCCTCACCGGTGACTTCCTGTTCGCCCGTGCCTCGCAGATCCTCGCCGACCTCGGGCCCGAGGCGGTCCGGGTCCAGGCCCTCGCGTTCGAGCGGCTGGTGACCGGCCAGATCCTGGAGACCGCGGGCCCGTCGGACGGGCGCGACCCGGTCGACCACTACCTCGACGTCCTCGGCGGCAAGACGGGCTCCCTGGTGGCTGTCTCCTGCCGCTTCGGCGCGATGATGTCCGGCGCCGACGAGACGGTCGTGGACGTCCTCACCCAGTACGGCGAACGGCTCGGCGTCGCCTTCCAGCTCGCCGACGACGTCCTGGACATCGCCTCCGACTCGCACGCGTCCGGGAAGACCCCCGGCACGGACCTGCGGGAGGGCGTCCCCACGCTGCCCGTGCTGCGGCTGCGGGAGCGGGCGGCCCGGCTGGGGCTGGCCGAGGACATCGCCCTGTGCGAGCTGCTGGACGCCGACCTGACCGACGACGCCCGGCACGCGCAGGCGCTGGCCGGTCTGCGGGCGAATCCGGCGCTGGAGGAGGCAAGGCGGGACGCCGTCCGGTACGCGGAGGAGGCGCGGGCCGCGCTGGCGCCGCTGCCTGAGTGCGACCCGAAGGCCGCGCTGGTGGAGCTGTGCGACGCGGTGGTGCACCGGGCCGGCTAGGTCCGCGGGTCTTCGAGTGAGCCCGTGAGTGACCAGTCGACAGTGACCTACGTCACATGCCTGGACTGAGTCCAATCTGCGACTCGTTCCGTACCTCTTCCCAGAAGCTGACGCAGGGGGCGTCGGCTGACACAGGGGGAGAAAACGGAATCATGGTCGTCAACGCCACGCGTCGCACGAGTCTCGTCGTCGCCGCCGTCACCGTGACCGCACTCGGCGCTGCCGTCGTCCCGGCGGCAGCCGCCACCAGCCACCGTTCCGACCGTTCCACCGGCTCCGTCGTCCTCGCCGCCAGTCTGCGCGGCGCCGACGAGGTGCCCGTCGCCGGCAAACCCGCCGTCGGGGACAAGGACGGCGCCGCACTGGAGTTCATCCAGGTCAAGGGGGACAAGGTGACCGTCGCCGTGACCTGGCGCGGCACCGGCAGGCCCACCGATCTGCACATCCACCAGGGCGCCAAGGGCACCAACGGCGGTGTCGTGATCGACTTCGGAAAGGTGCTGAAGAAGATCAAGGGCCACACCGCCACCGGCAGCGTCAAGGTCACCGACCAGGCCCTGCTCGGGCGCCTCACCGCCGATCCGGGCGCCTTCTACGCCAACCTGCACACCGCCGAGTTCCCCGGCGGAGCCGTCCGAGGCCAACTGCACGCCGTCACGACTGTCTCCGACCTGAAGGGCGGCGGTTTCCAGGCCTCCGTGGTCACCGGCCGGCAGATCTACGAGTGCAAGGCTGCCGGCAACGGCGGCTACGCCTTCGCCCAGCGTGACGTCAGCGCCAAACTCGGCGGCGGCATCCGCCACTCCTTCGTCGCGCCGAACTCCGGCACCCCGCAGTGGGTCGCGCCCGACGGCAGCGCGGTCACCGGAGCGGTCCTGAGCAAGACACCCAACGGCACCGGGAACATCCCCGAACTGGACCTCAGGGCCACCCCGTCCGGCAAGAAGCACGGGCTGCTCGCGCACACCGGCGAGATCCTCCGCCTGAACACCGTCGGCGGCGTCGCGCCGACGGGCGCCTGCACCCCGGGCGCCGTCGTCGGCGTCCCGTACCGCGCTGACTACGTGTTCGTGCAGCACCGCTGAACGGGCCTGTTAAGCAGGGCCCCGTTAAGCAGGGCCCCGGCAAGCAGGGCCCTGCGAGCCCGGGCAGGCGCCGCACGGTGGTCTGAGCAGCGACGCCGGGCCCTCTGGCCCGGCCCGCCGGAGGCGCCTTCCCGTACGACCCCTACGGGTCGGGGGAGGCGTCTCCACCCTCGTGTCATACCGCAGTCGTACGCGGAGTTGGCTCCCCGGTCTGACGCTTACCGGCCTCCGATTTGGTGAGATGGAAACCACGGAAATCACCACCACTCACCGATTCGGGTGAGAATGGCGGCTCAGGGTGGGACACGTGCGAGGACGGCCGCCGCCGACGACGGAGGTAAGGCACACATGGCACCGTACGAATCCGACGACAGCACGGAGACCGTGCAGGCCGACGACGAACGGCGCGCCGAACGGCGCCGCAAGGCCGCGCGGTACGTCGTGCCGGTCGCGGTGATGGGCGTGGCCGCGGCCACGATCGGCCTGGTCCCGGCACTCGCCGACTCCGGTGACCCCGACCTGCCGAAGATCACCGCGCAGGAACTCATCGACAAGATCGCCAAGTCGGACGTGCAGCAGCTGTCCGGCACCGTGAAGATCAGCACGGACCTCGGGCTGCCCGACCTCGGCGGCCTGGAGAGCAGCCTGATGTCCGGCGCCGCCCAGGGCGGCGGGGGCGACTCGTCCGCCGACCCGACCGCCAAACTCACCGAGCTCGCCTCCGGCACGCACACCCTGCGTGTGGCCGCTGACGGTCCCGAGAAGCAGAAGGTCTCGCTCCTGGAGAGCGGCGCCGAGTACAGCCTCATCCACAACGGCACGGACGTCTGGGGCTACGACAGCAAGTCCAACGAGGTCTACCACTCCACCGCCGCCGACTCCGGCAAGGAGCAGCACGAAACCCCGGCCACGCCCAAGGACTTCGCCGACGAGGTCCTCAAGTCGGTCGACGACACCACCTCGGTGAAGGTCGACGGCACCGCGCAGGTGGCCGGCCGAGACGCCTACCGCCTGGTCATCAAGCCCAAGCAGTCCGGTACGACGGTGGGCGCGATCAGCATCGCGGTGGACGCCAAGACCGGTACGCCCCTGAAGTTCACGCTCACCCCGTCGAGCGGCGGCGCGGCCGTCGTGGACGCCGGCTACACCCAGGTCAGCTTCGCCAAGCCGGCCGCGTCCACCTTCGCCTTCACCCCGCCCAAGGGCGCCAAGGTCACCGAGGGCGACAAGGCCGACCGGACGGGCGGGTCCGACCGGCACGGCGACAGCGGCGAGAGCGGCAAGGGCAGCGGGACGCCCGGCAACGGCGCCCCCAAGGACCTGAAGAAGGACGGCTTCGACGTCCTCGGCAAGGGCTGGAACTCCATAGCCGTCCTCGACTCCGGCAGCAAGGGCGGCCTGCCCACGGGCTCCGCCTCCGGCAAGGCAGGCGACCTGAGCGGCTTCCTCGGCTCGCTCGGCGACCCGGTCTCCGGAAAGTTCGGCAAGGGCACCGTCTTCTCCACCCGGCTGATCAACGCGCTGATCACGGACGACGGCAAGGTGTACGTCGGCGCCGTGGACAAGGCGGCCCTGGTGAAGGCGGCGAACGCGGGCTAGCGAGGGGCCGGCACAGGGTACGTCCGTACCCTGTGCCGCAGGCCAGGACGAATCGAGGGAGCCGATGGACCGACCGTCCGCCACGGAGCGGCACCCGGAGGACCCGGGCCCGGGCGACGACGTCCTGGGGGATGCCACCCCGGAGGGAGCCACCCCGGAGGGAGCCGTCCCGGAGGGTGCCGCCTCCGAGGACGACGCGTCGGGGGACGACGCCTCAGCGGGCGGGAGCGTCATCGCCACCCGCGGCCTCACCAAGCGCTACGGCGGCGGACAGCTCGCCGTGGACGGTCTCGACCTGACCGTCCCGGCGGGCAGCGTCTTCGGCTTCCTCGGTCCGAACGGCTCCGGCAAGACCACCACCATCCGCATGCTGATGGGCCTGATCACGCCGACCTCGGGCACCGCCCGGGTCCTGGGCCGCCCCATGCCGCGCGCCTCCCGCGCCGTCCTGCCCCAGGTCGGCGCCCTCATCGAGGGCCCCGCGCTGTACGGCTTCCTCTCCGGCCGGGACAACCTGCTCCGGTACGACGCCGCGGACCCGACCGCCGACCCGCGCACTCGGCGGGCGCGGGTCGGGGCGGCGCTGGACCGGGTGGGTCTGACGGCCGCCGCGGCGAAGAAGGCGCGAGCCTACTCCCTGGGCATGAAGCAGCGTCTGGGGCTGGCCGCCGCGCTGCTCCAGCCCCGGAAGCTGCTGGTCCTGGACGAACCGACCAACGGTCTCGACCCGCAGGGCATGCGGGAGATCCGCTCCCTGGTGCGGGAACTCGCCGGAGACGGTACGACCGTGTTCCTCTCCTCCCACCTCCTCGACGAGATCGAGCAGGTCTGCACCCACGCTGCGGTGATGGCGCAGGGCCGGCTGATCACCCAGGGCGCGGTCGCCGACCTGGCTGCCGGGGCACGCGGCCGGCTCGCGGTGACCACCCCGGACCCAGGGGAGGCGGCCCGCGTGCTCAAGGAACTGGGCGTCGCCGACGTGGTCGTGACCGAGGACCGGGTGACCGGCGAACCGCCCGAGCGCGACCTGGCCGAGGTGAACGCGGCGCTCGTCGCGGCGGGCGTCAGGGTCCGCGGCTTCACGGTCGAACGGGCCTCGCTGGAGGACGCGTTCGTGGCGCTGACCGGAGAGGGCTTCGATGTCGCAGGCTGACGTGACGGCCGTACCGCAACCGGCCGCACCGGATCCGGTCGTACGGCCGAACCCGCTGTGGACCCTCGGGCTGCTGCGCAGCGAACTGGTCACCACCCTGCGGCGGTGGCGCACCCTCGCGCTGCTGGGCGTGCTGGCCGCGGTGCCGATCCTGGTCGGCATCTCCGTGAAGATCGAGACGAGCGGCGACGGGCCGGCCGGCCGGGACAGCGGTGCGGGCCCCGCCTTCATCTCGCAGGTCACCAACAACGGGCTGTTCCTGGTGTTCACGGCGCTGGCCGCGACCCTGCCGTTCTTCCTGCCGATGGCGGTCGGAGTGGTGGCCGGCGACGCGATCGCGGGCGAGGCCAACGCGGGCACCCTGCGCTATCTGCTGGTCGCCCCCGCCGGCCGCACCCGTCTGCTGCTCGTCAAGTACGCGACGGCGATGGCCTTCTGCCTGCTCGCCACCCTGGTGGTGGCGGCCTCCGCCCTCGCCGTGGGTGCGCTGCTGTTCCCCCTCGGCGATCTGACGACCATCTCGGGCACGCAGATCTCCTTCACCGAGGGACTCGGCCGCGCCCTGCTGATCGCGCTGCTGGTCGCCGCCTCTCTGACCGGCATCGCCGCGCTCGGCCTGTTCGTGTCCACGCTCACCAACAGCGGTATCGCGGCGATGGCGACGACCGTCGGCCTGCTCATCACCGTCCAGATCCTCGACCAGATACCCCAGCTGCACGCGCTCCAGCCGTACTTCTTCTCGCACTACTGGCTGTCCTTCGCCGATCTCGTGCGCGATCCCGTCTACTGGCACGACCTGATCAGGAACCTGGAACTGCAGGCCCTATACGTGGCGGTGTTCGGTTCGGCGGCCTGGGCGCGCTTCACGACGAAGGACATCACCGCGTAGTCCGGCCGCCGCCGCACGGCGCCACGGGGCGCCGGCGGCCGCGGTCAGGCCGACGCGTGGGCGAACCGGGCCGGGGGCGCCTCCCCGGCGAAGAACTCCTTGGCCCGGGCCAGCGCCGCGGCGTCCCGGAGCACGTCACCGCGCGCGCTGCCGTTGCCGAGCAACACACCGCCGAAGCGCATGCCCAGATAGGCGGCCGAGTTGTTGAGCAGGCCGACGTACGGGTCCGCGACCGACGGCTCGTGGTCCGCCAGCGCGGCGACTCCCCACAGGGTGCGTCCCGCCATGGTCTGCTTGAAGTCGACGCCGGGCGTGCGCAGCCAGCCCGACCAGTAGTCCAGGTAGCGCTTGGTGAGGCCAGACACCGAGTACCAGTACACCGGCGAGGCGATCACGATGTCCGTCGCCGCGAGCGTGGCGTCGAGCAGCAGGCCGGCGGCGGTGTCCGAGGGCGCGCGCACATGGTCGCTGTCGCGTCGCAGGTCCACGAAGTCCGGCAGCGGATGCTCGGCGAGGCTGATCCACTGCTGCCCGACGTCGGCGGGCAGTTGTTCGGCGGCTCGGCGGGCCAGGAGTTCGGTGTTGCCGTCCGAGCGGGCGCTGCCCAGCACGAACAGGAAACGGCGCGTCATGAGATCCCCCAGGTGAACGGCGCACGGTGAATAGAGGCGTCTGCATCTTATGTGCATGCATCGAATTGGGCCAGGGGCCAGGGGGTACAGGGGGCGAAAGCGTAGAAGGGGCCAGGGGGTCAGGGGTCCAGGAGTCCGGGGGAGGCCGGTGGTCACCACCGCACGGCGGCCCCTTCCTGATGCGAGGCTGTGACGTCGTGGTGACGCGTGAGCCGGAGCGAGCGGCCAGACTGGACGGTACGCACGGGTACGACCGGACGGTGACGCCGGGGGAATGAGGGCCGATGTCCCGACTCAGCCGCGAGACGAAGCGGGAAGCTCAGCAGGACGCCGAGCCGGCGGAACCGGTCGAGGTCCGTGTGACGGGCGGCGCCGCCACCGTGGACGGCGTACCGCTGTTCCCGGCACCCGGCGAGGAACCGCAGCAGACGGTGCTCAACCACCTCCAGCGGCTCGCCCGCGCCGGCGGCCGTCCCGTCCTCGCCACCGTCCATGACACCCGTATCGGCTTCGTCGTCAGCCTCCGGGTGAACCTGGACGGCTCCAGCAGCTTCACCGGTGACCCGGTGCGGATGGCCGTACCCGCGGAACCGAACGCGGCCGTGCCGGTCCGGCCCGAGGCGCCGGAGCGACGGCCCCAGGAGGACCGGCCGTCCGCTGGGCTGCGGGTCGTCGAGGAGCCGGCGATCGCCCAGGCACCGTCGGCGTTCCCGCCGCATGCGCTGCCGGACCCGGTGGCCCTCGGCACGGTACGGCCGCCGACCGGGGTGTTCGGGCCGCCGCCCGCCATGGGCGGGACGTTCGCTCCGGCGGCCGTACCGGCCCAGGCCGTCAGCGGGCCCCAGTCGGTGTCCGGCCCCGAGGCGCGTCCCGAGCCCCGCCCCGAACCCCTCATCTCTCCCGAAGCCGTTCGCGCCCTCGACCCCGACCCCAGGCACACCCCGGCCCGCGGGTT
This sequence comes from Streptomyces arenae, assembly GCF_022343545.1. Classification (NCBI taxonomy): domain Bacteria; kingdom Bacillati; phylum Actinomycetota; class Actinomycetes; order Kitasatosporales; family Streptomycetaceae; genus Streptomyces; species Streptomyces arenae. Next base: position 96,437 of record NZ_JAKQYH010000006.1, on the reverse strand, counting down.
CGACGCGGTCGCCGAGGAGGTGCTCGGGGACGAGCCGGTGACCGTGACCGTCGAGGGGGCCGCGCTGCTCACCGAATCGGTGGCGCGCATCAACGAGGCCGTCCGGACGGGCCGCATCGAGAGGGCCGCCGAACTCGCGGAGCAGACGGTCGCCGAGGCCGCCGCCGCGTTCGGCGAGGGCCACACCGAAGTACTGCACCTGCGCGGACTGACCGCGTACATCGCCTACCTGGCGGGCGACCCGGAGCGCGCCTTCCACCTCTCCCTGGAGCTGGCCCGGCAGCACCGGCAGGCGGGCGACGGCGAGGGCGCCTACGGCAACGTGCGCAGCGCGGCCACCGCGTGGCGCGCGGTACGCGATCCGGAGTACGGACTCCGTCTCGGGCGTGACCTGATCGACCTGTGGAGCGGGCTCACCACCGAGGAGGGCCCGGCGGCCGACGACGTGGAGGAACTGGACTCGGCCCGCGCCCGGATGACCCGCCTGACGGAACGCGCCCGCCGTGCGGCGGAGAACGCCTGAGCGGCCTCGGAGGGCCGCCGAACACGACCCCGACCCGGGTACGGCACGACGCGCTCCGGCACGACACACCCGGGCACGACACGCCCCGGCACGGCACGCCCCGGAACGCCACGCCCGGCACACTCCGGGATGGCGTGCCCCGGCACCACACCCCGTACCGCACAGCCCGCCCGTACGGCCGCTACTGCACGCAGAACTCGTTGCCCTCCGGGTCGGCCATCACCGTCCACGCGCCGGCCGGCTCGGAGACGTGCCGCAGCACCGTCGCGCCCAGCGCTTCAAGCCGTGCCACCTCCTCCGACCGCGTCCCGTCCCCGGCGTGCAGGTCGATGTGGAGCCGGTTCTTGCCGGCCTTCGCCTCCGGCACCCGCTGGAACAGCAGCCGCCGCCCCAGCCCCGTCCCGCGCTCCTCGTCGTACGGGTCGTCCGGGTGCCGTACGGCGACGAGATCCCGGAAGGCGGCGCGCCCGTGGTACTCGACGGTGGCGGCACCGGGCAGCGCGCCCGACTCCAGCAGGTGCTCGACGAGCGCGCTGTTGTCCTCGGCCACGTAGTGCAGCGCGGCGGCCCAGAAGTCGGCCTGCCCGTGCGGGTCACGGGCGTCGACGACGAGCTTCCAGTGCAGGGGTGCGGGCGTCTGCGTCATGCCGCCCACTTATAGCCGACGGCGCCAGGCCTCACACCGGACTCGCGGGACTCTCCGTCGCCGGTGCCGCGGGCCGTGGTAGGGCCGCTGCCGCCGCGAGCGCCCGCGCGGCACGGCGGGCGGTGCGCAGCGCGTCCCAGGTGAGCAGGGAGAGGGCGAGCCAGACGAGCGCGAAACCTGCCCAGCGTTCGACGGGCATGGCCTCATGGAAGTAGACGATGCCGAGCAGGAACTGGAAGACCGGCGCGAGGTACTGGAGGAGGCCCAGCGTGGAGAGCGGCACGCGGATCGCGGCGGCGCCGAAGCAGACCAGCGGGACGGCGGTGACGATGCCGGTGGAGGCGAGCAGGGCCGCGTGCCCGGCGCCGTCGTCGAGGAAGCTGGAGTCGCCGTGGCCGGCCAGCCACAGCAGATAGCCGAGCGCGGGCAGGAACTGGATCGCGGTCTCCGCCGCGAGTGACTCCACGCCGCCGAGGTTGACCTTCTTCTTGACGAGACCGTAGGTGGCGAAGGAGAAGGCGAGGGTGAGGGAGATCCACGGCGGCTGCCCGTAGCCGACGGTCAGGACGACGACCGCGGCGAAGCCGATGCCCACCGCCGCCCACTGCGCGGGCCGCAGCCGCTCCTTCAGCAGCAGCACCCCCATGGCGATGGTGACCAGCGGGTTGATGAAGTAGCCGAGGGAGGCCTCCACCACGTGGCCGGCGTTCACGGCCCAGATGTAGACACCCCAGTTGACGGTGATCACGGCGGCGGCTACCGCCACCAGCGCCAGCCGGCGCGGCTGGCGCAGCAGCTCGCCGGCCCAGGCCCAGCGCCGTACGAAGGCCAGGGCGACGGCGACGAAGAGCAAGGACCACACCATGCGGTGGGCGAGGATCTCCACCGATCCGGCTGGCTTCAGCAGCGGCCAGAAGAGCGGGACCAGCCCCCACATCCCGTAGGCGGCGATGCCGTTCAGCAGCCCGGTCCGCTGCTCACCCTTCGATTCGCCCTTTGATCCACCCTCGGATGTCTCGGCACCCTTCGATATCCCGGCCACCGGCCCTCCTCGTCCCCTGATTCATCGCATCTGGACGAAGGTAGCGCCGAGCGCCCCGGTCTGTCATGGCCGTATCGGTATACGGTCATGACAGACCGGGGTGAGGTCGTCGGCGCAGGTCAGCCCTTGAGCGCGGCGGCGACCGCCTCCGAGATCGGGGAGGTCGGGCGGCCGGCAAGCCGGGAGAGGTCGCCGGAGTCGACGACGAGCTCGCCCTTGGCGATCGACGCGTCGACGTCGGCCAGGATCCCCGCGAAGAACTCGGGCACGCCGGCGCCGGTGAGGATGCCCTGGAGCACCTCGGCGGGCACGGAGTTGTAGGCGATCTCCTTGCCGGTCTGCTCGGAGATCAGAGCCGCGTACTCGGCGAAGCTCCAGGCGGTGTCGCCGCCCAGTTCGTACGTCTGGTTCTCGTGGCCCTCGCCGGTCAGCACGGCGACCGCGGCGGCCGCGTAGTCCGCGCGGGACGCCGAGGAGACCCGGCCCTCACCGGCGGCCGCGACGACCGCGTTGTGCTCCAGGACCGGAGCGAGGTTCTCGGTGTAGTTCTCGTGGTACCAGCCGTTGCGCAGCAGGGTGTACGGCAGACCGGAGGCGAGCAGCGCCTTCTCGGTGGTGCGGTGGTCGTCCACCAGCGAGGCCTTCAGGCTGCCCGGGGCACTGGTGTACGCGAGCAGGGCCACACCGGCCGCCTTGGCGGCGTCGATGACGACCTGGTGCTGCGCGGGACGGCCCTTGTCGAACTCGTTGCCGGAGATCAGCAGCACCTTGTCGCCGGCGGCGAACAGGCCGTCGAAGGTCTCGGGGGTGTTGTAGTCCGCGACAGCGATCTTCACGCCCTTGGCCGCGAAGTCGGCGGCCTTGGCCTCGTCACGCACGACTGCGGTGATCTGCTCGGCCGGGACCTTCTCCAGCAGCTGGTTCACGACGTGGCGGCCGAGGTGTCCGGTGGCTCCGGTGACGACGATGCTCATGGTGTGCGATCTCCTTGTGGGGTTCCGTTGCCACTAACCCTAGGAGGTGCGCTAACCAAAAGAAAGTACCCACTTTGAAGTAAGGTACTGGCATGGTCGTAAGCATCCCCGAAAGTGGTCCCGGCGCCGGGAAGTACGTCGTCGGCGAGGCGATGTGCCCGTACCGGCTCGTCCTGGAGCACGTCACCAGCCGCTGGGGCGTGCTGGTCCTCATCGAACTCCTCGACCGCCCCTACCGCTTCAGCGAGCTGCGCCGCGCGATCGGCCGGGTCAGCGAGAAGATGCTGACCCAGACGCTCCAGACGCTGGAACGGGACGGCCTCGTCCACCGCGACGCCAAACCCGTCATCCCGCCCCGCGTCGACTACTCCCTCACCGACCTCGGCCGCGAGGCGGCCCAGCAGGTACGGGACCTGGCCCTGTGGACCGAGCGGCGGATGGCGGACGTGGAACGCGCGCGCGAGGCCTACGACGAGGCGAAGAAGGCCTGACGCAGGAGCCGAGCCGGCGCCGAGGAAGGCCTGACGCGCGAGCGGGGCCGAAGAAGGTCTGACGCGCGAGCGGGACCGAAGAAGGTCTGACGCCCGCGGGGCCCGGACGGCGCGTCCGGGCCCCGCTCGTAGCCGCCTGCGGTCAGCCGACGACCGTCCAGGTGTCGCCGCCGGCCAGCAGCCCCGCGAGGTCGCCCTTGCCGTGCTGTGCGACGGCGGTGTCCAGCTGCTCGGACATCTGCACGTCGTAGACGGGCCGTTCCACCGCGCGGAAGACACCGACGGGCGTGTTGTGCAGGGTGTCCTGGTCGGCCAGCCGGGACAGCGCGAAGGCCGTGGTGGGGGAGGGGGAGTGGGCGTCGTGGACGAGGATCTCGGACTCGTTGTCCGCCGTCACGTCGACCACCCTCAGGTCACCGGTGAGCCGGTCCCGTACCACCCCGCGCGCGCGGTCCGCGCCGAAGCGGATCGGCTGCCCGTGCTCCAGGCGGATCATCGCCTCCTCGGCCGACTGCTTGTCCTTGAGGGCGTCGAAGGCCCCGTCGTTGAAGATGTTGCAGTTCTGGTAGATCTCGATCAGGGCCGTACCCGGGTGCGCGGCGGCCGCGCGCAGCACCTCGGTGAGGTGCTTGCGGTCGGAGTCGATGGTGCGCGCGACGAAGGAGGCCTCGGCGCCGATCGCCAGCGACACCGGGTTGAACGGCGCGTCCAGCGAACCCATCGGTGTCGACTTGGTGACTTTCCCGACCTCCGAGGTCGGTGAGTACTGGCCTTTCGTCAACCCGTAGATGCGGTTGTTGAAGAGGAGGATCTTCAGGTTGACGTTGCGGCGCAGCGCGTGGATGAGGTGGTTGCCGCCGATGGACAGGGCGTCACCGTCACCCGTGACGACCCACACCGACAGATCCCGCCGACTGGTCGCCAGACCGGTCGCGATCGCCGGCGCCCGGCCGTGGATGGAGTGCATCCCGTAGGTGTTCATGTAGTACGGGAAACGGGACGAGCAGCCGATCCCGGAGACGAAGACGATGTTCTCCTTCGCCAGCCCCAGTTCCGGCATGAAGCCCTGCACGGCCGCCAGGATCGCGTAGTCACCGCAGCCCGGGCACCAGCGCACCTCCTGGTCCGACTTGAAGTCCTTCATGGACTGCCTGCCCTCGGCCTTGGGCACGAGCTGGAGCAGCCCTTCGGTGGCGTCCGTCACGTCAGTCATGGATGGCCTCCTTGAGCGCCGCGGCGAGCTGCTCGGCCTTGAACGGCATGCCGTTGACCTGGTTGTACGAATGCGCGTCCACCAGGTACCTCGCACGGATGAGGGTGGCGAGCTGACCGAGGTTCATTTCGGGGATCACCACCTTGTCGTAGCTCTTGAGAACGGCGGCGAGGTTCTTCGGGAACGGGTTCAGGTGACGCAGGTGCGCCTGCGCGATCGGCTCACCGGCCGCGCGCAGCCGCCGTACCGCCGCCGTGATCGGTCCGTATGTGGACCCCCAGCCCAGCACCAGGGTGCGCGCGCCGTCCGGGTCGTCGACCTCGACGTCGGGCACCTCGATACCGTCGATCTTGGCCTGCCGGGTGCGGACCATGAAGTCGTGGTTGGCGGGGTCGTACGAGATGTTGCCGGTGCCGTCCTGCTTCTCGATGCCGCCGATGCGGTGTTCGAGGCCGGGCGTGCCGGGGACCGCCCAGGGCCGGGCGAGGGTCTGAGGGTCGCGTTTGTACGGCCAGAAGACCTCGGTGCCGTCGTCGAGGGTGTGGTTGGGGCCGTCGGCGAACTGCACCCGCAGGTCGGGGAGCTCGGTGAGTTCCGGGATCCGCCAGGGCTCGCTGCCGTTGGCCAGGTAACCGTCGGACAGGAGCATCACGGGGGTGCGGTAGGTCAGCGCGATCCTGGCCGCCTCCAGCGCCGCGTCGAAGCAGTCGGCGGGGGTCCGCGGGGCGATCACCGGGACCGGCGCCTCGCCGTTGCGGCCGTACATCGCCTGGAGCAGGTCCGCCTGCTCGGTCTTGGTCGGCAGGCCGGTGGACGGCCCGCCACGCTGGATGTCGACGACCAGCAGCGGCAGCTCCAGGGAGACCGCGAGCCCGACCGTCTCCGCCTTCAGGGCCACCCCGGGGCCGGACGTCGTCGTCACCGCGAGCGCACCGCCGAACGCCGCTCCCAGCGCCGCCCCGATACCGGCGATCTCGTCCTCCGCCTGGAACGTCCGCACGCCGAAGTTCTTGTGCTTGGACAGCTCGTGCAGGATGTCGGAGGCCGGGGTGATCGGGTACGACCCGAGGAACAGCGGCAGCTCCGCCTGCCGGCCCGCCGTGACCAGGCCGTACGCCAGGGCCAGGTTCCCCGAGATGTTCCGGTAGGTGCCGACCGGGAACGCGGTGGTCGCCGGCGCGATCTCGTACGAGACCGCGAAGTCCTCGGTCGTCTCGCCGAAGTTCCAGCCCGCGCGGAAGGCCGCAAGGTTGGCTTTCATGACCTCGGGCTTGCGGGCGAACTTCTGCGCGAGGAACTTCTCCGTGCCCTCGGTGGGCCGGTGGTACATCCATGACAAGAGGCCGAGCGCGAACATGTTCTTGCTGCGCTCGGCCTCTTTGCGGGTGAGGTCGAATTCCTTCAGTGCCTCCACGGTCAGCGTGGTCAGCGGCACCGGATGGAGGCTGTACCCGTCGAGTGAGCCGTCCTCCAGGGGCGAGGTGTCGTAGCCGACCTTCTGCATCGCCCGTTTGGTGAACTCGTCCGTGTTGACGATGATCTCCGCGCCGCGTGGCAGGTCGCCGATGTTGGCCTTCAGCGCGGCCGGGTTCATCGCGACCAGCACGTTCGGCGCGTCCCCGGGGGTGAGGATGTCGTGGTCGGCGAAGTGCAGCTGGAAGGACGAAACCCCCGGCAGGGTGCCTGCGGGGGCCCGGATCTCGGCCGGGAAGTTCGGGAGGGTCGAGAGGTCGTTTCCGAAGGACGCGGTCTCCGACGTGAACCGGTCCCCGGTGAGTTGCATACCGTCACCGGAGTCCCCCGCGAACCGGATGATCACCCGGTCCAGGCGCCGGACGGACTTGACGCCGCCCGGCCTGCGCTGCTCTCCGACGACGGTTCCGTCGGCGGTTCCATCGGCCTGTTCCGCTGTCCTGCTGACCTGGCTGGTCACTGAACTGGACCTCCTTCGAGGCGGCTGTCCGGGCCTGGCCGTCCCACGGACCATCCCACCTTCAACCCTACGTCGGTTAGGGTCGCCTTCCCGTGCCCGCTCGCATGCTGGACGGCTCTTCGAGACGACCTGTCGCCCTGACTTGTCACGATTTTCCCTCCCCCGGGCTGCCTTCCGGTGCCGACACGGTGTCCGCCCGTCAGGAGTTCAGATAGGTGAGAACGGCCAGAACGCGCCGGTGGTCACCGTCGCTCGGGGAGAGGCCCAGCTTGAGGAAGATGTTGCTGACGTGCTTCTCGACGGCGCCGTCGCTCACGACCAGCTGCCGCGCGATCGCCGAGTTCGTCCGCCCCTCGGCCATCAGCCCCAGCACCTCCCGCTCCCGCGGGGTCAGGCCGGCCAGCACGTCCTGCTTGCGGCTGCGCCCGAGCAACTGCGCCACCACCTCGGGATCGAGCGCCGTACCCCCTTCGGCGACCCGCACCACCGCGTCCACGAACTCCCGCACGTCGGCGACCCGGTCCTTCAGCAGGTACCCCACGCCCCGGCTGGAACCGGCCAGCAGTTCGGTGGCGTAGCGCTCCTCGACGTACTGCGACAGCACCAGCACCCCGAGCCCCGGATGCGCCTTCCGCAGCCGTACGGCCGCCCGCACCCCTTCGTCGGTGTGGGTCGGCGGCATCCGTACGTCCGCCACCACGACGTCCGGCAGCGCCTCCTGCGCGTCCAGCTCGGCGATGGTCTTGACCAGCGCCTCCGCGTCACCGACGCCCGCGACCACGTCATGTCCCCGGTCGGTCAACAGCCGGGTCAGCCCCTCCCTGAGCAGCACGGAATCCTCGGCGATGACCACCCGCACCCTGTCCTCCACGATCTCCCGGCCCCCCACACCCCGTCCGGCGTACATGCCTGCCCTGTCCGAAAGTCCAGCATTCCAGCATTCGGATCGCAGTGCGTGCGAGTAAGGGGAGGCCGCGGGCCAAAACAGGCCGCGACTCGAGAGCGGGGGCGGCGGCCGTGACCCCCAGGGTTCTTCAGCGCCGCCAGGGCAGCTCCGCCGTCACCCGGGTGGGTCCGCCGGCCGGCGAGTCCACCACCAGGATCCCGTCGACCGCGTCCAGCCGCTCGGCCAGCCCCGCCAGCCCCGACCCGCCGGACGTGTCCGCGCCCCCCACCCCGTCGTCGACGACCTGCAACATCAGCCGGTCCTCGCTGCGCCACACGTCCACCGACGCCTCGCGCGCACGCGCGTGCTTGCTGACGTTCTGCAGCAGCTCCGACACCGTGAAGTACGCGATCCCCTCGATCGCCGCCGCCGGCCGCTCCACCAGGTCGACCTCCACCCGCACCGGCACCGTGCACCGCGAGGCCACCGAGGACAGCGCCGCGTCCAGGCCCCGGTCGGTCAGCACCGCCGGATGGATGCCCCGGGCCAGATCCCGCAGCTCCTGCAACGCGGTCTTCACCTCACCGTGCGCCTCGTCCACCATGCGCGCCGCGACCTGCGGATCCTCCCGCAGCTTCTCCTTCGCCAGCCCCAGATCCATGGCCAGTGCCACCAGCCGCGCCTGCGCCCCGTCGTGCAGGTCCCGCTCGATCCGCCGCAGGTCGGCGGCGGCCGTGTCCACGACCACCCCGCGGTCCGACTCCAGCTCCACCACCCGCGAAGCCAGCCTCGACGGCCCCAGCAGCCCGTGCACCATCACCCGGTCCACCATCGTCAGCGCCCGTACGATCCACGGCGTGGCCAGCGTGAACAGCAGCCCCACCAGCGCCGTCACGGTGATCTCGAACGGGTTGTCGAGGTAGACGCTGTGGTGCGCGTCGCCGTACAGCTGGATCCCGTCCTGTCCGGCGTACACCGGGAAGACCCAGAACCACAGCGGATACGTCAGCAGGGCCCAGCCGTACGCCCAGAAGTTGAGCGCGACGACGAACGAGAACATCGACCACGGGAACTGCAGGACCGCGTACAGCAGATGACGCCAGGACGTGCCGCTCTTCAGCACCGCGCCCATCCAGGCGAAGAACCCCGGCTTGCGCATCCGCACCGGCTCCGGGTCCGCCACCCGCAGTTTCAGCAGCCCGCGCGCGCGTGCCCGCTCCAGCGCTCCGAAACCCCGGCACCCGGCGAGGGCCACCGCCAGCAGCGGGATCCCGACGAAGGTCACCAGCAGCCCCACACCCAGGGACAGCATCGTCACGGTCCACACGAACAGCGCGACACCGACCGGAAAGCCCAGCAGCACATAGCCGAACTCACGCCAGCTGCGCGCCTCGAACGGCGCCCGCAGCACGGCGGGCACCCGACGCCGACGCTCGCCGTAGGGCTCGTTCCCGCCGTACGACCCGTTCGACCCGTTCGACCCGTAGGACCCGTACGACCCGTACGACTCGTTCTGCGAGTAGTCGTACCCGTGTGCCTGCCCGTACTCCGTGGCCATCGCCGCCGTCCCGTCCTGTCCTGTCCCAGTCATATCGGCCCTGTCCTGCCGTACCTCCACCCTGCTGTGCCGCGGACGCGCGGACCATGGAGTCCGTCGGCGTCTCGGACGGGGGGTTTTCCCTACCCCTCGCGTCCGCCCCGCCCGTCCGGCCTAGGACCGGTCGCGCCAGGGCAGTTCGGCGGTGACCGTCGTCGGACCGCCTTCCGGGGAGTCCACGACGAACAGGCCGTCGACCGCGCCCAGCCGGTCCGCGAGCCCCCGCATCCCGGTGCCGCGGTCCAGGCTGGCCCCGCCGCGACCGTCGTCCCACACCTGGATCAGCAGCCGGTCCTCGGTCCGCCACACGTCGACCGCGGCGCTGCGCGCCCCGCTGTGCTTGCTGATGTTCTGCAGCAGCTCGGAGACGGTGAAGTAGGCGATGCCCTCGATCGCGGGCGCCGGTCTGGCCGGCAGGTCCGCGGTCACCTGCACCGGCACCGTGCACCGCGAGGCCACCGAGGACAGCGCCGCGTCCAGGCCCCGGTCGGTCAGCACCGCCGGATGGATGCCCCGGGCCAGATCCCGCAGCTCCTGGAGGGCCAGCTTCACCTCGCCGTGCGCCTCCTCGACCATCACGGCGGCCGCGTCCGGATCCTCCAGCAGCTTCTCCTTCGCCAGGCCCAGCCCCATCGCCAGGTTGACGAGACGGGCCTGCGCGCCGTCGTGCAGGTCCCGCTCGATCCGCCGGAGATCGGCGGCGGCGGTGTCCACGACCACGCCCCGGTCGGACTCCAGTTCGGCGATCCGGCGCTCCAGCTCGTCGGACGGCGACAGCAGACCGCGGACCATCGCCCGGTCCACGTTCGTGAGCCCGCGCGCGATGAACGGCAGCACCGGCCACAGCACGAACAGCGAGACCAGCGTCACGCAGAAGGTGAGGACACCCCAGGGCAGCCGGATGAAGTCGTACAGCAGCGTCCGCCAGCCCACCGGGTCCTTCAGCGTCATCCAGAGCCGCTGCGAGCCCCCACCGCGCTTGCCCCACGGCATCGGCGTCGGCTCGTCCACCCGCACCCCGAGCAGCCCGCGCGCGCGTGCCCGTTCCAGCTTCCCCAGCTGCCGGGCGCCCAGCAGGGTGGCGGCGAGCAGCGGAATGCCGATCACCGTGAGCGTCAGGATGCCGCTCACCCACAGCGTCGTCGTCACGTACACGAAGCCGAACAACGACATCGGCAGGTTCAGCAGAAGGTGCGCGATCTCCTTCCAGGTGTGACCGTCGTAGGCGAAGCGCACGGGCGGCAGCCGCTCACGGTCGTCTCCGCCGTCGACGGAGCTGAGGGATCGGGGTACGGGTGCGGTCATATGCGCCAGCGTGCCGTGTGCCGTGACGCCGCGCCATGGAGTTCGCCGCCCGGGTCACCCTGGGGAAAACCCCACCAGTGGCTCCCGCATCATGTCCCACCGTGTGACGGCCTGCTTACCGTGTCTTTATCAGGGCCTAGACTCCCGTGCGTACAGATCGTCGAATCAGGAGTCGACCGAGGTCACGGACCGAGGCCGGGACGACGGGCCGGGCCGGGCGCGCTGCCTGTCGAGGGAGTGAGGGACGGACGATGCGGGAGACGGTGGGTGGCGAACCGACCGTGGCCGTCGCGGCGGGCTACTTCGCGTCCTACTCGGTCGTGGGGCTGCTGACCGTTGTCGGCGTGCTCTTCGTCGCCGTGGCCTTCGGGGCCGGCCGGCTACTGCGCCCGGTGGTCCCCACCCCCGAGAAACTCCTCACCTACGAGTGCGGCGTCGACCCCGTCGGCGAGGGCTGGGCCCACACCCAGGTCCGCTACTACGTCTACGCCTTCCTCTACGTCATCTTCGCCGTCGACTCGATCTTCCTGTTCCCCTGGGCGACGGTCTTCGCCGCCCCCGGCTACGGTGCGGCCACGCTCGTGGAGATGTTCATCTTCCTCGGCTTCCTCACCGTCGGCCTGCTGTACGCATACAAGAAGGGCGTCCTGACATGGACGTGATGCCGGAGCCCGTCCCGCAGCCCGAACCTGTCCTGCTGCCGGAGCCGAAGAGGCTGGGCGCCCTCGCCCGCCTCGCCCCCGAGCCGATGAAGGTCGTCCTCAACTGGGGCCGCCGCTACTCGCTCTGGGTCTTCAACTTCGGTCTCGCCTGCTGCGCGATCGAGTTCATCGCCGCGTCGATGGCCCGCCACGACTTCATCCGCCTCGGCGTGATCCCCTTCGCGCCGGGCCCGCGCCAGGCCGACCTGATGGTGGTCTCGGGCACGGTCACGGACAAGATGGCCCCGGCGGTCAAGCGCCTGTACGAGCAGATGCCCGAACCGAAGTACGTCATCTCCTTCGGCGCCTGCTCGAACTGCGGCGGCCCGTACTGGGACTCCTACTCCGTCACCAAGGGCGTCGACCAGATCATCCCCGTCGACGTCTACGTCCCCGGCTGCCCGCCCCGCCCGGAGGCCCTCCTCCAGGGCATCCTGAAACTCCAGGAGAAGATCGCGGCCGAGTCCCTCCGCGACCGCTACGGCACCCAGCGCCCCTCCGCCGCGGCCCTCCAGAGCGGCTTGGTGCGCCCCCCGGCCTCGGCACCGGCCCCGGCTCCCGTGACGGAGACGACGGCGGAGAAAGGGGAGACCGCGGAGACGGCGGAGGAGGGGGACGCGCGATGACCGCCCCCACCGGCTGGCTGCCGGCCCCTGTTGGGGAGTTCTTCGGCCCGGACGCGACGGCGGAGGAGTCGTACGGGGTGCTGACGGTCGACGTCCCGCCGTCCTCCTGGCTCGCCGCCCTGGAAGTCGCCCGTAGGACCCTCGCCTGCACCTACTTCGACTGGCTGAGCGCGGTCGACGAACCCGGCACCGGCTTCCGCGTCTCCGCCCACGTCGTCGCGCTCGCCCCGGTACGCCGCCTCCTGCTGCGTACGACGGTGCCGCACACCGCCCCCGAACTCCCGTCCGCCGTCGACGTCTACGCGGGCGCCCGCTGGCACGAACGCGAAACCCACGAGATGTTCGGCGTCCGCTTCACCGGCCACCCCGGACTCGACCACCTCCTCCTCCCGGAAACCTTCGAGGGCCACCCCCTGCGCAAGGACTTCGTCCTGGCCGCCCGGGTCGCCAAGGCATGGCCCGGCGCCAAGGAACCGGGCGAGTCCGACCACGGCGGTCCCAAACGCCGCCAGATGCTCCCTCCTGGTGTCCCCGACCCCAACGAGTGGGGCCCCCTCAAGGGCCAGCTCCCGCCCGCCCCCGCCCGCCCGGCCCGTACCGCCGGCACCCGCCCGCCCGCCACTGCCGGCGACCGGCCGGTACGACGCGCACGCACCGCGGCCCAGGGTTCGGCGAGCCAGGCGGCGGAGACGCCCGAGGCCGCGGGCTCCCGTGCCCCGGAGGCAGCGCAGCCCGAACCCGGACCGACGACGACCACCCCACGCCGCTCCCGCACCGCGAGCGCCGGCTCCGCCTCTCAGCGGGCGGCCTCCACGGAGCAACCGCCGGCGTCTCCACGACGGACACGCACGGCAAGCACCGGATCCGCTTCCCAACGCCACGCCCCCGAGGGGGAAACGGCTCAGGGACGGACTGGGGCCGGGCGGACCGGGGTCGAGGGGAGAGGGGCCGAAGGGACCGGGCGGACCGAGGCTGAGCAGACCGAGGCCGGGCAGGCCGCGGTGGAGCGGGCTGAGGCCGGGGCAGAGCCGACCGGGGCAGAACCGACCGGGGCGGAACAGACCACGGCCGAGCAGACTGCCGTGGGAGAGGCCGCCTCGGGCGAGACCGCTCAGGCGGCGGAGGGCCGGGCGGCGGGGACGCCGTCGGCTCCCCGGGGACCGCGTCGGGCGCGTACCGCCTCGGGCGGTTCCGCCTCGCAGCGCGCCGCGGAGACGGCGGCGGCCCCGGGAACGGCCACCCCACCGCGGCCCTCGCGCAGCGCGGACGCGCCGTGGCACCACGCTCGCCCCGCTTTCGACGAGCCAGGACCCGCCGAGCGGCGGCGCCCGGCGCCGACCGAGCCGGACGAGTCGCCTGGGCCGACCGGGCCCGAACCGGGGGCCGGATCCGTGACCAAGAAGTCTCCGGTCTCGGACGGCTCGGCTCCTGAGGGCCCAACCCTTGAACGCTCGGCCTCCGAAGCTTCCGAAGCCTCCGAAGCGCACGAAACCCCCGAAGCCTCCGAAGCAGCCGAGGCGCCCGAAGCCTCCGCACCCGGCTCCCCTCCCGACCCCGACGCCCCCGACAAGGTCACGCCAGACCAGGCCACCCATGACCAGGCCGCCCCCGACAACGCCGATCCCGAACGACCGCCCCGTGACGACCGCCCAGGAGGCTCGCAGTGAACGACGCTCTGGACGTCGCCCTGCGACTCCTCGTCGTGTTCGTCGTCTTCCTCACCTTTCCCCTGATCGTCGGTCAGACGGAGCACAAGGTGATGGCTCACATGCAGGGCCGCCTCGGCCCGATGTACGCCGGCGGCTTCCACGGCTGGGCCCAGCTGATCGCCGACGGCGTGAAGTTCGCGCAGAAGGAGGACGTGGTCCCGGCGGGTGCGGACCGCCGTGTCTTCCAACTGGCGCCTGCGGTGGCCCTCCTCCCGTATCTCCTCGTGCTGCTGGCCATCCCCATCGGACCCGGCGAGGGCGCCGTCGGCCAGGCAGTGGACGCTGGCGTGTTCTTCGTACTGGCCGTCATGGGCGTCGGCGTCCTCGGCTCGCTCATGGCCGGCTGGGCCAGCGCCAACAAGTTCTCCCTCCTCGGCGGCCTGCGCACCGCCGCTCAGCTCCTCGCCTACGAACTGCCGATGCTGCTCGCCGCCGCCTCCGTGGCGATGGCGGCCGGCACGGTCTCCCTGCCGGGCATCGTCGGTGCCTTCCACTGGTGGTGGCTGCCCTGGCAGATCACCGGCGGACTGGTGTTCTTCATCGCCGGTCTCGCTGAGCTCCAGCGGCCGCCGTTCGACATGCCCGTCGCCGACTCGGAGATCATCTTCGGCGCGTACACCGAGTACACCGGTCTGCGCTTCGCCCTGTTCCTGCTCGCCGAGTACGCCGGGATCGTCGTCCTGTGCGGTCTGACCACCGTCCTCTTCCTGGGCGGCTGGCACGGGCCGTGGTGCGCCGACGGCCTCGGCTGGCTGTGGACCCTGCTGAAGGCGGCCCTCCTCGCCTTCGTCGTGATCTGGCTCCGCGTCACCTACCCCCGCCTGCGCGAGGACCAGCTGCAGAAGTTCTCCTGGACCCTTCTCGTCCCCCTCTCTCTCGCTCAGATCGCCCTCACCGGCATCGTCAAGGTGGTGATCTCCTAGTGGCCCCCATCCCTGGCTCCGGCCTCGCCAAGGGCCTGGCCGTCACCCTGCGCACGATGACCCGGAAGTCGGTCACCGAGCAGTACCCGGACGCGCTTCCCGACCTGCCACCCCGTACCCGGGGTGTGATCGGCCTGTTCGAGGAGAACTGCACGGTCTGCATGCTCTGCGCCCGTGAGTGCCCCGACTGGTGCATCTACATCGACTCCCACAAGGAGACCGTCCCGGCGGCGGCCCCCGGCGGCCGGGAACGCAGCCGCAACGTGCTGGACCGCTTCGCCATCGACTTCTCCCTGTGCATGTACTGCGGTATCTGCATCGAGGTCTGTCCTTTCGACGCTCTGTTCTGGTCGCCCGAGTTCGAGTACGCGGAGACCGACATCCACGAGCTCACCCACGAGCGGGACAAGCTCCGTGAGTGGATGTGGACGGTCCCCGCACCGCCCGCCCTCGACCCCGGCGCGGAGGAACCGAAGGAGATCGCGGCCGCCCGCAAGACCGCCGAGAAGCTCGCCGCCGCGCAGACGGAGCCGTCCGCCGACCGCGCCGAACCGGGGGAGGGGGAGTCGTGACCGCCATGGCCCAAGCGCCGCACGGCTTCCTGTCCCCGACCGGCGTGGAGGTCGCCTTCCTCCTCGTCGGCCTGGTCACCTTCGGCGCCGCGCTCGTCACGGTGACCACGCGCCAGCTGGTGCACGCCGCCCTGTGGCTGGTGGTCGCCCTCGGAGGGCTCGCCGTCGAATACCTGCTTCTCACCGCCGAGTTCATCGCCTGGGTGCAGGTGCTCATCTATGTGGGTTCCGTCGTCGTCCTCCTTCTCTTCGGTCTGATGCTCACCAGGGCCCCGATCGGCCGCTCCCCGGACGCCGACTCCGGCAACCGCTGGTTCGCGCTGGCCGTCGCCGTGTCCGCGGCGGCCACTCTGGTCTGGGTGGTCGTCGACGCCTTCCGCACCACCTGGATCGACCTGGGCGGCGCCGCCGCCGGTTCGACGAAGGTCACCGGTGCGAGCCTCTTCCAGAACTGGGTCCTGCCCTTCGAGGCCCTTTCCGTCCTCCTCCTCGCGGCCCTGGTCGGGGCGATCGTCCTGTCCCGGAAGGCGAAGGCGGATCCGTCCCCGCCTCCTGTGAACGGCCGGCCGGTCACGCAGAGTTCCCCCTCGGTCACGGATTCCGGGATTCACCCGATCGAGCAGGAAGGCGCCCGCTGATGCACCTCGCCTATCCCGCCGTGTTCTCCGCCCTCCTCTTCTGCACCGGCCTGTACGGCGTCCTGGCCCGCCGCAACGCGATCCTGGTCCTGATGTCGGTCGAGCTGATGCTCAACGCCGTCAACCTCAACCTCGTCGCCTTCGACGTCTGGCTGAGCAGGGCCGCCCGGGACACCCTGCACTCCGGCCAGGCCCTGACCCTGTTCACCATCGCCATCGCCGCCGCCGAGATCGGCATCGGCCTGGCGATCGTCCTCGCCGTCCACCGCAACCGCGGCACCGCCGACATCGACCGGCTCCGTGACACCGCCGAAGGCCACGAGGACGGCACGGCCGGCCCGCCCACGGACGGGGCGGCCGACGAGAAGGCTGAGGCCACCGCGTGACCACGACCACCCTCGCCGTTCTCATTCCCCTCCTGCCGTTCCTCGGCGCCGTGGCCGGCCTGCTCCTGGGGCGCACGGCCCCCGGCTTCGTCCGCCCGCTCGCGGTCCTGCCGACGCTCGCCGCACTGGCCCTGGCCTGCACGGTCGCCGCCGACCAGGGCGGCGGCCGGCCCGTCGAGACGCACACCGAACTCACCCCGACCGGTTCGGTCCCCATCGAACTCGCCCTGTACATCGACGGCTTCGCCGCCCTGGTCGCCGTCCTGGTCGCCTTCGTCGCCACCTGCGTACAGATCTACTCGACCGGCTACCTCCGCGACGACCCGCGCTACCCCTCGTACGCCGCCCTCGTCTCCCTGTTCACCTCCGCGATGCTGCTGGTCGTCTACTCCGGCGACCTGATCGTGCTGCTCGTCGGCTGGGAAGTCATGGGCATCTGCTCCTACTTCCTCGTCGGCCACTACTGGGAGACCCCCGAAGCGCGCGCCGCCTCCATCAAGGCCTTCCTGGTCACCAAGCTCGGCGACGTGCCGTTCCTGATCGGCCTGTTCGCGCTGGCCACCGACGCCGGATCGTTCCGCGTCACCACGGTCCTCTCCACGGTCGCGCACGGCGGCCTGCACCACCCGACCCTCGTCGGCCTGCTTCTCCTGTGCGGTGTGGCGGGCAAGTCGGCGCAGTTCCCGCTGCACACCTGGCTCCCCGACGCGATGGCCGGCCCGACCCCGGTCTCCGCGCTGATCCACGCCGCGACGATGGTCGCCGCCGGTGTCTACTTCGTGGCCCGTCTCCTTCCGGTCTTCGAGGCCAGCGCGGCCGTGATGGTCGTCCTCGCGGTGATGGGCGCCGTCACGATGGTGGGTTCTGGTCTCGCCGCCCTCGCCCAGGACGACATCAAACGCGTCCTCGCCTACTCGACGATCGGGCAGCTCGGCTACATGACCGGCGCCCTCGCCGTCGGCGACCGCGGTGCCGCCGTGTTCCACCTCCTGTCCCACGGCGCCTTCAAGGCGCTGCTGTTCCTCGCGGCCGGCGTGGTGATCCATGCCGCCGGCACCAACTCGCTCGCCGTCATGTCCCGCACGTCCGGCCTGCGCGACCGCGTCCCGGACGCTTACTGGACGATGACCGTGGCCCTGCTCGCGCTCGCCGCGATTCCGCCCTTCAGCGGCTTCTTCTCCAAGGAGTCCGTCCTCGGCGCCGCCGAGCACGCGACGACCGGTCACGCCGAGCACGTCCCCGGCAGCGCCGGCTGGGTCGTTCTCGTCGCGGGCCTGGTCACCGCGCTGCTCACCGCCGCGTACGCGACCCGGCTGTGGCTGCTGGCCTTCCGAGGCAAGGGAGCCGAAGCCCCGGACCACGGCAGGCAGCCGCTGTCCATGACGGTGGTGCTGTGGGTGCTGGCCGTCCCGTCCCTCGCCTTCGGCGGCTTCGCCTACCGCTCGCTGCCCGGCTGGTTCGACGGCCGCGCCCTCACCCCCACCCTCACCACCTCGGTCCTCGGCACCGGCCTCGCGCTGGCCGGCGGACTCCTCACCTACGGCGCCTGGCTGCGCACCCGGACGGCGGCGGCCCGGGTCCCGCTGGGCGCCGTCGCCGCCCACCCGGAGGGCGATGCCGCACTGGTCGAGGCCGAGGCCATCGCCGCCCACGCTCCGGCGTTCGGCGACGTGGCCTACGCACCCGACCCGGCCGACCCCGGCCGGGCCCTGCTCGGCCCACTGCACCGGCACGCGGCCGAGGGCTTCCACCTGGACGCCCTGTACGACGCACTGTTCGTCCGCCCGGTCCTGGCCGCCGCGAGCCTCGTCCGGTTCCTCGACCGTGAGGTCGTCGACACCTACGTCCGCGGAGCGGGAGCCCTGCCACGCCTGCTCGGCGCCGCCGTCCGGCGGGCCCAGACCGGCAACGTCCAGACCTATGTGAGCGCGCTGCTCGCCGGCACCGTCGTCCTGGCGGTCGCCGTCCTCCTCGTCGCCACGGGAGCGTGAGCAGGCGTGATCGATATCAGCGAATCCGTGATGCAGTTCCTTCTGGCATTGATCGTCGTCGGCCCGCTCCTGGGCGCCGTCGCCGCTCTGCTGCCCGCCCCGCCCGGACTGAAGGGCAAGTCACCCGAGCAGGCCGTGCTCCGGCACGGCGTGACCGTCACCGGCGCGATCCTGCTCGCCGCGATCGTCCTCGCACTCGGCTTCGACCACGGCCATCCGTCGAGGATGCAGGCCACGACCGACATCAGCTGGATCCCCGCACTCGACGTGCGCATCCACCTCGGCATCGACGGCATCTCCCTCCCCCTCGTGGTCCTGACCGCGCTGCTGACCTTCCTCTGCGCGCTGTACTCGTACTTCAACATGCCCGCGGGCCCGTCCCCGAAGGCCTTCGTCGCACTGCTGCTCGTCCTGGAGTCCGGCACCCTCGCGACCTTCGCCGTCCTCGACCTGCTGCTCTTCTTCCTCGCGTTCGAGACCGTGCTCATCCCGATGTACTTCCTCATCGCCCGCTGGGGCGGCGAGGGACGGACCCGAGCCGCCTGGAGATTCATCCTCTTCACGCTGCTCGGGTCCGTCGTCATGCTGCTCGGCCTGCTCCTGATCGGAATCAAGGCGGGCACGTTCGACATGGTCGCACTCGCCACTGACAACGGCCGGTCACTGACCGCATCCGTGCAGGTCATCGCTGTTCTGGCGATCGGGATCGGGCTTGCGGTGAAGACCCCGATGTGGCCCCTGCACAGCTGGCTGCCGGACGCCCACACCGCCGCGCCGACCGTCGGCTCGGTGATGCTGGCCGGTGTCCTGCTGAAGATGGGAACGTACGGGTTCGTCCGCATCCTGCTGCCGGTCGCGCCGGACGGTTTCCGCACCTTCGCGCCCTACCTCGCCGCCCTCGCCGTCGTCGGGATCATCTACGGGTCCCTGGCCTGCCTGAACCTGGCCAAACAGGGAGTGCGGGGCGACCTCAAACGGCTGATCGCGTACTCCTCCGTCGGCCACATGGGCTTCGTCCTGCTCGGCGTCGCCACCATGACCCCGACCGGCGTCAACGGCGCCCTGTTCGCCAACATCGCCCACGGGCTCATCACCGGCCTGCTGTTCTTCCTGGTCGGCGGCATCAAGGACCGCACCGGAACCACCGACCTCGACACCCTCTCCGAGAGCACCGGCGCCGCCCTGTACGGCAAGGCACCGCGCCTCGGCGGGCTGCTGGCGTTCGCCGCCGTCGCCTCGCTCGGACTGCCCGGACTCGCCGGGTTCTGGGGCGAGATGCTGGCCCTGTTCGGTGCGTTCGAGCCAGCCGCCGGCCTCAGCCGCCCGGCCTTCCTGACCTTCATGGCGATCGCCGCCTTCGGCACCCTGCTGACCGCCGCCTACATGCTGGCCGTGGTCCGCCGCGTCTGCATGGGCGCCGTACCGCAGGACGCGCCGCGGCTCGCCGACGTCCGCACGTACGAGTTCGCGGCCTGGACCCCGCTCGTCGTCCTCACCGTCGTCGCCGGACTGTGGCCCAGGGCCCTGCTCGGCCTGACCGACCCGGCCGTGCAGCAGCTCCTCGCAGGAGGCACCCGATGAGCGCCCTGGCCCAGCCCCTGGCCGCGAACCTCGTCCAGTCCGTCGACTGGCTCGCCATCGCCCCGCCCACGCTCGCCGCGGTCGTCGGTCTCGCCGTTCTGATCGCCGACCTGTTCGTGCCCGAAGCCAGGAAGCCGCTCCTCGGCTGGGTGTCGGTCGCCGGACTCGCCGCGGCCGCCGCCCTGTTGCTCCCGCTCCTGGACCACGACCGCAGCACCTTCTGCCTGAACGGCGCCCCGCGCGCGTGCAGCTACACCGCGGACCGGTTCACCCTGGTCGTGCAGTTCCTGGTCCTCGGCGGCGCCCTGCTCACCGCCCTGCTCTCCCTCACCGCCCTCAAGGACGGCAGGAGCCGCTACCCCCAGGGCGAGTTCTGGTTCCTGCTGCTCTCCTCGGCGGCCGGCGCCGCCCTGCTGCCCGCCTCCCGCGACCTCGCCACCCTGATCGTCGCCCTGGAGGTCGCCTCCCTGCCCGCCTTCGCCCTCGTCGGCATCCGGCACGGCGACAGACGCTCCTCCGAAGCGGCCCTGAAGTTTTTCCTGTCCTCGGTGACCGCGACCGCCGTCAGCCTCATGGGCGTCAGCTTCGTGTACGCCACCACCGGCAGCCTCTACCTCACCCAGGTCGCCGACCGTATCCAGCACGTCGACGGACAACTGCACACCCTCGCCCAGACGGGTGTCGTCCTCACCCTTGTGGGTTTCGCCTTCAAGACAGCCGCCGTGCCGTTCCACTTCTGGGTGCCCGACACCTACGTCGGCGCCCCGCTCCCGATCGCCGCCTACCTGTCGGTCGTCGGCAAGGCCGTCGGCTTCTCCGGCCTGATCCTGGTCACCGTCGTCGCCTTCCCGTCGTACGCCGACGTCTGGGGACCCGCGCTCGCCGCCCTGGCCGCGCTCACCATGACCGTCGGCAACGTCGCGGCCCTGCGCCAGCAGGCCACGCGCGCGTACAGCGCGGTACGACTGCTCGCCTGGTCGTCGGTGGGCCAGGCAGGTTATCTGCTGGTGCCGATCGCCGCCGCCGGATACACCGAGGACGCACGGAAGACCGTAGGCTCCACCGTCGCCTACGCCCTCATGTACGCGGCCGTCAACCTCGGCGCCTTCGCGGTGGCCGCCCTGGTGGCGCGTACACGGCACCTGAACCGCATCTCCGACTACCGCGGCCTGTACGGCAGCAACCCGCTCACCGCGCTGCTCCTGGCCTTCTTCCTGCTGTGCCTGGCCGGACTCCCGCCCGGCGTCATCGGACTGTTCGCGAAGGTCACCGTCTTCTCGACGGCCGTCGACGCGGGCCTCGGCTGGCTGGCCGTCGTCATGGCGGTCAACGTCGTGATCGCCCTGTACTACTACCTCCAGTGGACGACCCTGCTGTTCCGCGCCCCCGAGGGCGAACCGGCCCAGCACGTCCTCCCGGCCCCCCTCACGGCCGCGCTCGCCCTCACCGGCACCCTGGGCATCGCACTGTCCGGAGCACCGCAGCTGGTGCTGCGCTTCGCCGGCACCGGCCTTTTCTGACGCCCACGCGCGCGTGCAGGGCGTGCCCACTCATGGCGGGCCGCCCTTCACCCGGACGGCTCACGTGGCGCACAGCGGGCACAAGGGAACTAGTGGCCGCCGCCTGGCGTTGACCAGTGCGGGAGGGTCCACTGGACGTGACACCACGGCACCGGTGGCATCGCAGACCGGAAGGCAGCAGCGCAGGCAAAGGGTTCCCCTGCCGCACGACTTGGAGGGCGTACCGTGCACCGCCGGCACAACGGGCTCAGGACCGCAGTTCTCCTCGGAGGACTGTCGGCACTCATCATCGTCATCGGCAGCTTCTTCGGCCGGACGGGTCTGATCGTCGCGGTCCTCGTCGCCCTCGGCACGAACGCGTACGCGTACTGGAACAGCGACAAACTCGCGCTACGCGCGATGCGCGCGCGCCCGGTGAGCGAGTTCGAGGCCCCGGCCCTGTACCGGATGGTCCGGGAACTCTCCACCCAGGCCCGGCAGCCCATGCCCCGCCTGTACATCTCCCCGACGGAGGCGCCGAACGCCTTCGCGACCGGCCGCAACCCACGCAACGCCGCCGTGTGTTGCACCGAGGGCATCATGCGCATCCTGGACGAACGTGAACTGCGCGGGGTCATCGGCCACGAACTGAGTCACGTCTACAACCGCGACATCCTCATCTCGTCGGTGGCCGGCGCCCTCGCCTCCGTGATCATGTTCCTGGTCAACTTCGCCTGGCTGATCCCGGTCGGCCGTTCGGACGACGACGACGGCCCCGGCTTCCTCGGCCTGCTGCTGATCATGATCCTCGGCCCGCTCGCCGCCTCCCTCATCCAGCTCGCCATCAGCCGCTCCCGGGAGTACGAGGCGGATGCCTCCGGAGCCCAGCTCACCGGCGACCCGCTCGCCCTGGCCAGCGCGTTGCGCAAGCTGGAGGCCGGCACCAAGCAGCTTCCGCTTCCTCCGGAGCCCCGGATCGAGACCGCGAGCCACATGATGATCGCGAACCCCTTCCGTCCGGGCCAGGGACTGTCCAAGATGTTCTCGACGCACCCGCCGATGGCGGAACGGATCGCCCGGCTAGAGAAGATGGCAGGTCGCCCCCAGTGAAGACCATCCTGAACGTCATTTGGCTCGTCCTGAGCGGCTTCTGGCTGTTCCTCGGGTACCTGCTCGCGGGCGTGATCCTCTGCATCACGATCATCGGCATCCCGTTCGGCATAGCGGCGTTCCGGATCGGCGTCTACGCCCTGTGGCCCTTCGGGTACACGACCGTCGAGCGGCGCGACGCGGGCGCCGGCTCCTGCGTCGGCAACGTGCTGTGGCTGGTGCTGGCGGGCTGGTGGCTGGCCCTCGCCCACATCGTCACCGGTATCGCCATGTGCGTCACGATCATCGGGATCCCGTTCGGTATCGCCAACTTCAAGCTGATCCCGGTCTCCCTGCTCCCGCTGGGCCGCGAGATCGTGCCCACCGACGAGCCGTTCGCGACCCGCTGACCGCACCCCGCCCGTCGACCCTGACACCCGAGTTGTCCACAGGTCGGAGCACCGACGGGCCGTTGTCCACAGCCCGGCCCCGTTGGCAGTGCCGGCCTGCATCATGAAGCCATGACCGAGTTCGAGCAATTGCTGACACGGGTGACCGCGCAGGCCCGCAACTCCCGCCCCTGGGGCTGGCCTTCGCTGCCCGCGCCCGTCGACGCGGCCACGCTCGACCGGGCTCGGGAGGCCCTGGGCTTCCCGCTGCCGCCCCTGCTCGCCGCGCTCTACCGACGAGTGGGGGACGGCGGCTTCGGCCCGTCGTACGGCCTGCTGCCCCTGCTCGACGCCCCGCCCTCCGGCGAACCCGCCGCCGTCGCCCAGTACCTCGCCAACCGCGCGTACGGCCGCAAGGATCCGGAGTGGCCCTGGCCCGAGGGCGTGCTGCCGATATCCCACTGGGGCTGTGGCATGTACGCGTGCGTGGACTGCCGCACTCCGCAGGCCACCGTCCTCCTGTACGAGCCGAACGCCGACGACGCCGACGGCGCCTGGTTCGTGGACGCGCCCACCCTCACCGACTGGCTGCACGTGTGGCTGGACGGCACGGGCTGGTACGAGGAGACCGACGAGGGCACGGATCTCGCGCCCTGGGCCGAGTTCCGGTCGCGCACTGGCCCCGGCCTGACGTCCTGAGACACCGGAGCTCGGAGGGGGCGGCCGCCGGCTACCGACGGCTGGAAAGGGGTCGGTCACCGTAGCGGCGCCGTCCGCCTACCGTGCCGCCACCCGGCGTCGTACCCCGTAGGCCGCCGCACCGACCGCCAGTACGGCCGCCCCCGCCGCCACCGACACCACCGGCAGTGCGAACGCCAGGGTCGCGCAGCCCAGCAGTCCGACCACGGGGATCACGCGGGTACGCGGGGCCGGATCGAGCGTCCACGCCGAGGCGTTCGCCACCGCGTAGTACGCCAGCACACCGAAGGAGGAGAAACCGATGGCACCCCGGACGTCCGCCGTCGCCGCCACCACGGCGACCACCGCGCCGACGGCCAGTTCCGCGCGGTGCGGGACCTGGAAGCGCGGATGCACGGCGGCCAGCGCCCGGGGCAGATGGCCGTCGCGGGCCATGGCGAGCGTCGTCCGCGACACACCGAGGACCAGTGCGAGCAGCGAGCCGAGCGCGGCCACCGCGGCCCCCACCCGAACGACGGGCTCCAGCCCCGGCACCCCGGCCGCCCGCACCGCGTCGGCCAGTGGCGCGGCGGCACGCCCGAGCCCGTCCGCGCCCAGCACCGAGAGCGCCGCCACCGCCACGCAGACGTACACCACGAGGGTCACACTCAGAGCCAGCGGAATCGCGCGCGGGATGGTGCGTGCCGGGTCCCGCACCTCCTCACCGAGGGTCGCGATGCGTGCGTAGCCGGCGAACGCGAAGAACAGCAGACCGGCCGCCTGAAGAAGGCCGCCCACGCCAGACGGCAGTCCGATGTCAAGGCGTCCGGCCTCCGCCCGTCCGGACGTCAGGCACACGACCACCACGGAAGCGAGGACCGCCAGCACCACGGCCACGATCACCCGTGTCAGCCAGGCCGACTTCTGGATGCCGCCGTAGTTCACAGCGGTCAGTGCCACCACGGCCGCGACGGCCACCGCATGAGCCTGGCCCGGCCAGACGTACACACCCACGGTCAGCGCCATCGCCGCGCAGGACGCCGTCTTCCCGACGACGAACGCCCAGCCCGCGAGGTACCCCCAGAAGACACCGAGCCGTTCCCGCCCGTAGACATAGGTGCCGCCCGACTGCGGGTAGCGGGCGGCGAGCCGGGCCGAGGACATCGCGTTGCAGTAGGCGACCAGCGCGGCGACGGCCAGCCCCGGCAGCAGCCCCGACCCGGCCGCGCGGGCCGCCGGGCCCAGAGCCGAGAACACGCCAGCGCCGATCATCGAGCCGAGGCCGACGACCACGGCGTCGCGTACGCCCAGCGTGCGCCGCAGGCCGGCGGGGGAGGAAGCCATGCGCCGCACCCTACTGACCGCCGCAACCGCCTGGTAGCGCCGAAGCGTCCTGGTCATCGACAGGGCACGAACATGCGCGCTACGGACACATCCGGATGGCTCGGGCAGTCTGTCCGGCACCACCGGCCCCGGCCGAGATCACAGGGCCGGAGCAGTGCGAACCCGGCGCGGAAGGGCAGGTTCAGGGCATGGGCATCATCAGCTGGATCATCCTGGGACTGTTGGCCGGAGCCATCGCCAAAATCCTCCTGCCGGGCCGCGACCCCGGCGGTTTCATCGGGACGACCCTCATCGGCATCGTGGGCGCGTTTCTCGGCGGCTGGATATCGGCCCGCTGGCTGGACCACCCGTTCACCAAAAACTTCTACGACGGCACGACCTGGCTGGCGGCGATCGGCGGCTCGCTGGTGCTGCTCATCGCCTACCGCCTCCTGTTCGGGAACTCGCGCGACTGAGCGACCTGAGGACGGACGGCAGACGAGAGGGTGGGCACCCGCGGGTGCCCACCCTCTCGCGTACTTCGGCCGGCGGTGACTACCGGTAGTTCACGAACTGGAGGGCGAAGTCGAAGTCCTGGCCCTTGAGGAGCGCGATCACGGCCTGCAGGTCGTCGCGGCTCTTCGAGCTGACGCGCAGCTCGTCACCCTGGACCTGGGCCTTCACGCCCTTGGGGCCCTCGTCACGGATGACCTTCGCGACCTTCTTCGCGTTCTCCTGGGAGATGCCCTCCTCGATCGACGCGAAGATCTTGTACTCCTTGCCGGAGAGCTGGGGCTCGCCCGCGTCCAGCGCCTTCAGCGAGATGCCGCGCTTGATCAGCTTCGACTGGAAGACGTCGAGGATCGCCTTGACCCGCTCCTCGGAGTTCGCCTCCATCAGGATCTTCTCGCCGGACCAGGCGATGGAGGCGCCCACGCCCTTGAAGTCGTAGCGCTGCGAGACCTCCTTGGCGGCCTGGTTGAGGGCGTTGTCGACCTCCTGCCGCTCGACCTTCGAGACGATGTCGAAACTGGAGTCGGCCATGTCCTGTGGCTCCTTGTATCGGGGGTAACGGGATGCGTTGCGGCGCGTGGCGACGGCCGTCGGCCCCCTTGTGGAGACCGGGTCGCATCCGCACCAGCCTAGCCACCCCACGCCCCGTGGGCGCCGATCAATCGGGTGGCGGAGCACCCCTCGGGATCGGGTATTGTTTACGTCGTTGCCAGGGAACACCGCCGAAAAGCGGTTCGACTTGGCGGCAAACCCCGGCGGTGTGCCCGAGCGGCCAAAGGGAGCAGACTGTAAATCTGCCGGCTTCGCCTTCCCAGGTTCGAATCCTGGCGCCGCCACACTGGGGAAGACCCCCTCCGATCAGCCTGTATGGCAGATCGGAGGGGGTTTTTCAGTTCCCTGCCTCGGTTCGATCTCAGCACCGGTCGCGGGGTGGCGTGTCTCACCCCGTGCCTGCCGAATACAGCCTCTGATCAGGGCGTGTCCCACATGGGCCGCCTGGCGGAGGTACGACTGCTCAAGCCCGTTCCACTCGCGACACGTGGCGTCGATCCGGCTGCCGGCCGCCTGCTCACGGGTCCGGTCCAAGGCCTACACGTACACCCTGTGCAATACCGCGATGCTGTAGTCGAGACGACGAGCGCGCTCCGTCGCGTCGACTCCAGGGCGCGCCAGAAGGGCTCCCTGGCATGAGGAAGATCATAGAGACGCCGGGCCGACGCGGTCGGGTGGCGTGCCGTGCCGTGCCGTGCTGTGCCGTGCGTTGCGAGGTGCTGCTGGAGCACTCGCAGCGACGTGGGCGGGTTCGGCGCCGGGCGCGAGTCCCTCACGGCGCGAGCTTTGAGACGGGGGGTTTCGTGGGCCGTCCCGTCAACCGGCGGGTTCCGTCCGGCGTGTACGACTCCCTGATGCAAGGTCAGCAAGTCCCATTTCGTGTCCGGCGGGTGGCACTCAGCGGGGTGGAGCGCGGGAGGTTCCACCGGGCGCGTGGTCCCGCGTAGTACAGGCACCCGAGGATGGTTTCGAAGTCCTGCCCGTACGGCCGCTGCTCGCGTGCCGCCGCCAACAGGGCCTGTACCCGACGTGGATGGGCGACGCTCCCGGCGTCGACGGGCAGACAAGTGGTCGTGTGGTGGTCATGCGGCACGGCTCCGCCGAGTTCAAGGCGGATGCGGTCGCGTTGTACGTGTCGCGGCCGGAAGTGACGATCGGGCAGGTTGCCGCGGACCTGAGGATCAACGCGCCGACGCTGCGGAACTGGTGCCGGGCAGCCGACTCCGGCCGCCTGTAGGGCCGCCGTTCGACCACTCCGTCTCCGGCCTCGCGAAGGGGGCGGCGGCGCTGGAAGCCGAAGTCGCCGCCCAGTGAACAGCGTCCCAAGTCATCAGCGTCTCCAACCGTGCGTTTAGGGACCGGTGGCATTCCGGGCCAGCCGTTCTTCCTCCGTGTGGCTGGGGACGGCAACCATGACGGGCCCAGAGGCCGACGATGCCCTTTCCGGACCGAGAAAGACGTCACGGGGCGTGGGGCCTTGGTGAGGGTGAATGAGTGATCAGGGCACGCGACACGAGCCGTTGGGGGAATACCTATCCCGCACCTGTGTACGTTACGTAATCACCCCATTGCGATAAGTGATGCGGCTCTGTACTCGCAAACGCACGGAGGGCAAGATTTCATGCGCAAGCTCAAGAAGGCCGTGATCGCCGCTCTGACGGTCGGTGGTCTGGTCGCTCTCGGCTCGGGAAGCGCCTCTGCCGCCGATTTCAGCGACTCCCACCATGGAGGAACCAAGCCATTCCCGACCTCCCGCGTGTTGGGCGGTACCACGCCGCACGGGCAGCAATCTGCGGAAAAGAAGACGAAGGTGCG
Source organism: Streptomyces arenae (assembly GCF_022343545.1). Classification (NCBI taxonomy): domain Bacteria; kingdom Bacillati; phylum Actinomycetota; class Actinomycetes; order Kitasatosporales; family Streptomycetaceae; genus Streptomyces; species Streptomyces arenae. Next base: position 68,842 of record NZ_JAKQYH010000006.1, on the reverse strand, counting down.
GAAGAAGGCGACGCCGAAGGGTGTCAACCAGGTGACCGCACGGGAGGCGGACGCGCAGGCGGGGCGCATCCTCCGCGTCGGCGGCCTGCTCGGCGGGCTCTTGGAGGTGCCGGGCGAGCTGGTCGACGTCCTCGCTGGCACCACCCAGAACACCCCGGCGGCAAGCAACACTTCTGGTGGCATCAACCAGAACAACCAGGCGAGCGGCATCGCCGGCGGAACCAACCAGAACAACCAGGCAAACGGTTCCTCTGGTGGTACCAACCAGAACAACCAGGTGAGCGGGCCCACGATCGCTATCGGTCTGTTCTCGCCGGCCATCCAGCAGACGAACCAGTAGCGGACGCCGAGCGCGCTGGGCAGTTGAAGGCGCTGACTCCGCCGATCAGCTTCTACGACGCGAACCCGCCACGATCGTGTGGCGGGTTCCGTCGGTTTCGGAGAGGGGTCAGGCGAATGGGCCGCGGTCCTGTTTCAGCAGCGGCACGCGTGCATTAAGGGCAAGTATGCCGCTGATGTTGGGTGACGCCGGGGCTGAACAGCGAGAGCCGGCTGCAGTAGACGCTCGACGGTGAAGGCCGCGGGTCCTGTCACGCCAGCGTCACGCGACGGTGATGCCCCGCGCTCCACGATGAACTGGCAAAGGCAAGCCCAAACCCGCTCTCACAGCAAGGAAGCCGCCATGATGACGAATATCCGGCATCGCATACCGCGCCTGATAGGTGCGTCCAGCCTGGTCGCGACGCTTGCTCTCGGGACAGGCGTGGGGACTGCCGCGGCAGCACAGCACGAGGTGTCAAAGCCACAGGTCGCGCCCACAGCGCCGTGTGGTAATTCCAGGCCCTGCACGGGCGGTAATCAGAACAACCAGGCGTCGGGTAACCGTGGGGTTAATCAGAACAACCAGGCCTCAGGTAGCCGTGGCGGTAACCAGAACAACCAGGCCTCAGGTAGCCGTGGCGGTAACCAGAACAACCAGGCCTCGGGTGCGAGTGGGGTTAACCAGAACAACCAGGCGTCGGGGACGAGTGGCGGCAATCAGAACAACCAGGCGTCGGGGACCAGTGGCGGTAACCAGAACAACCAGGCGTCCGGTGCGAGTGGGGTTAACCAGAACAACCAGGCGTCGGGGACCAGTGGCGGTAACCAGAACAACCAGGCGTCCGGTGCGAGTGGGGTTAACCAGAACAACCAGGCGTCGGGAACGAGTGGCGGTAACCAGAACAACCAGGCGTCCGGTGCGAGTGGGGTTAACCAGAACAACCAGGCGTCGGGGACCAGTGGCGGTAACCAGAACAACCAGGCGTCCGGTGCGAGTGGGGTTAACCAGAACAACCAGGCGTCGGGGACCAGTGGCGGTAACCAGAACAACCAGGCGTCCGGTGCGAGTGGGGTTAACCAGAACAACCAGGCGTCGGGGACGAGTGGCGGTAACCAGAACAACCAGGCGTCCGGTGCGAGTGGGGTTAACCAGAACAACCAGGCGTCGGGAACGAGTGGCGGTAACCAGAACAACCAGGCCTCGGGGACCAGTGGCGGTAACCAGAACAACCAGGCCTCGGGAACGAGTGGCGGTAACCAGAACAACCAGGCCTCGGGTACGAGTGGGGTTAACCAGAACAACCAGGCCTCGGACACCAGTGGGGTCAATCAGAACAACCAGGCCTCGGGTACGAGTGGGGTTAACCAGAACAACCAGGCTTGACCCTTTCGGTGAAGTGGTACGGCGAACCCGCCACTCACGGTGGTGGCGGGTTCGCGGTCGCTCGCGACCGAGCGCGTCGCGGTTTCGGCGGTCCGGTCCGGCTCTCCTCGCGGCCCCTACCGTCTCGGTCCCTACCGTCTCCCGCCAGGCGGTGGCTGCTGCAGGCCGGCTACCAGCTGGCGCAGCCGCTTTGTGGGGCGGAGCCCCAACTCGTTGCGGAGGCGCCGCGAGTAGCGTTCGAAGTGGTCCAGCGCCTCGGCAAGGTTGCCCTCCGCCAGGTGCGCGCGGATCAGCGAGGCCTGACTGCTCTCCCGCAGTGGATCTGCCTGCACGGCTGTATGAGCGGCCGTCACCGCCCCGGCGAACTGCTCGGCGTCGATGAATTCTCCCGCCAGCCTTTCGAGGGCATGAAGGCGAAGCTCGCGCCATTTCTCCGCCTCCAGCATGACCCACTCGTCGTACCACCCGGGCAGCAGATCGGCGGAGAGGTGGTCGACGGTCGCCGGATTGAGGCCGAGGTCCTCAGCCGGCACGCGGGGGTCGAGTATGCCCTGGGCCAGCGACCGGGCGTGGTACAGGTCGACGGTGACCGCCTGCCCGAGACGCACCTCGCTGGGAGAGACCTCCAACGCTTTCCGGCCGAGGTCGTGCAGACGGGTCAGCGCCGCTCGAAGGTTCGTGTGCGCTTTCTGCTCGGATGCTTCGGGCCAAAGACTTCCGGCGATCAAAGCCCTGGGGACGGAGACGCGATAATTGAGCGCGATGAATGCCAAGAGCCGTTTCGAGCCGACCTGGACTGTCACCGGGACATCATCGACGACGAGGTCGAAACCGCCGAGAAGAGCTATGTGTACGGATGGACGACTCTGTGCGGTCACAGAAAATGAGACGAGATAATCTGAGCTCATAGCTGTGTGATCGCTAGGAATCGGTGGCCCCGGGTGCCCGCAGACTGGCAGCACCACCATTGCCGAAGGTCAGCGACCTCCACACCTCCCAACGGGTCCATGCTGCTCTGCCCGGTGAGGGTTGTCCACCGAGAATGTGTGAAAGTGGGACTGTTGAGTGGCAAAGCATCCTGGGGGTGCGGGGGCGTGCCCATCCGGACGTAAAAAAATGCTGATCCCGCTGTCCCGTAGTAAAATCACTACTCCGATTCCCCCGGCTGCACCTGCTGCATCGCCGCGCAGGGAGTCCGACGCCGACCATCGGGTGATGGATATGAGAGAGGCATTCCTGCGAAGCAGTAGTATCGCAGTTGCAGCCCTATCGTGTTTGCTCGTTGGTATGTGGGGTGCCTCGGCGGGTGAAGCAGGCGCGTCTGCGTGGCATTCTCGGCAAGTGCTGGCGAGTTCGGTCCTGAAATGCTACGAGACCACTCGTGATCCGAGCACGATTGTGTGCTACCGGGTTTCGTACAGACCTCTGCTCAGGGACGGGCAGACGGTGTTCGTTCCTTTTCTGATCCAAGTTCCGACGCCTGCCAATCCGCCGACGCCCACCTTGGTCACGAATCTCCCGGCGACTTAGCGGATGAGGCAGGGAACAGGGAAGCGGGCTCCAGGTCGATAGGCGCGCCACGCCTCGGGGCACACTGAAACACATGTCCTCACGTCGCAGAACCTGTCCGGTGTGCCACCGCGAAATCGCCGTCGTCGCGGGTCGCTTCGCGCGGCACGACCCGCCCGGGGCGCGCGAGACCGGTGACCTGGTCTCCTGCACCGGCTCGCGACAGCAGGCCCAACTCGGGCTGGCTCAGCCGACGTTGGACGGATACGTCGTGCCGGACTTCCCGGGGCAGCTGCCGCTGTTCTGAGAACCCCGGCCAGCCGCCGTCACCGACAGCAACGGCCGGGCCACGACCTCAGTTCCCGGCCACCGACTTCACGGCCACCGTGACCGGCGTCGACCCGCCGATCAGCTCCAGGGTCAGTCCCGCCGTCGCCGGGGTGTCCACCAACTCCGCCAGCACGGCCGCCACATCGTCGCGGGTGACCGCGCCACGGCCCGTGTGCGCCTCCAGGCGGACCAGACCCGTACCGGGCTCGTCCGTCAGCGCGCCGGGGCGCAGGATCGTCCAGTCCAGGGCGTCCTGCCTGGTGACATGCGCGTCGGCCGCGCCCTTGGCCCGCAGATACACGTCGAAGACGTCGTCTCCCGAGTGCGCCGGATCCGCGCCCATCGACGAGACGACCACGAACCGGCGTACGCCCGAGCGCACCGCCGCGTCCGCGAACAGCACCGCCGCGTCCTTGTCCACCGTCTCCTTGCGGGCCGTGCCACTGCCCGGGCCCGCGCCCGCCGCGAACACCGCGGCATCCGCCCCCGCCAGGTGCGCCGCGACCCCCTCGACCGACGCCGACTCCAGGTCAAGCAGCACCGGCTCGGCGCCGGCCTCCCGCAGAGCGTCGCCCTGTTCGGCCTTCCGGATGATTCCCGCGACCTCGTCCCCGCGCGCGGTGAGCAGTCGCTCCAACCGCAACGCGATCTGACCATGACCACCAGCGATGACAATGCGCATGTTTCCGACCGTACGCCCGAAGCCCCGCATCCGCCGCACGACTTCACGCGCCCCACACGCACGAGTGGCCTCGGGGAACCGCCGCACGCCGGGCCCGGACCCAGACCCGCATGCTGGGCCCGGATCCGCTGGGCCCGACCCCACCCGCATGCCGGGCCCCCACCCGCACGCCGGACCCCGCCCGCACGCTGAGTCTGCCCGGACTCACGCCCGCACGCCCGGCCCGGACTCACACCCGTGCGCCGCGTCCTCCCGCGCCCGGCCCGCCCCGGGAGGTGTGTTTCCTCAGGACAACTTCCCCCGTCCCTGTCGCGGCAGTCCCAGCTCCGCCGCCACCGCCGAGTTGCAGTACTCGCGGACCGCGCTCGTGCGCGCCACCACGCGCCCCCGGTGCACCACGATCCGGCTGTAGGCGAGGGAGAGGGCGCCCGCCAGATGGTCGCCGCGTACGGCGAGGAGCTCGGCCGGGAAACCGGCCTCCACGCGTACCTCGGGCAGGCCGAGCGCCGCGCGGGCGGAGGCGCTCACGGTGTCGTAGGCGTCCTCGGGGCGCAGGCCGTGGCGGGAGGCCAGGAGGTATGCCGCCTCCAGGGGATCGCCACGGCCGACGGGGTTCGAGAGGTCGCGCAGGGCGCCGCTGCCGGCGGCGACCCGCACCCCGGCCGCACGCAGCAGCCGTACCGGAGCCGTACCGCGCCGGTCGACCGAGCCGCAGCCGCCCTGCGGGAGGCACACCACCGTGACGCCCGCCGCGGCGAGTTGGTCCGCGACCCGGGCCGCCGCCTCGGCGGGCAGGCGTGCGAGGCCGGCGCACGGGCCGAGGAGCACGCCGGGGCGCATGCCCCCGGCCATCGCCGCGAGCCTGGCCAGCCGGGCCGGGTCGGCCGCGTCGGTGTGCAGGTCGACCGGACAGCCGTGCTCGGACGCCACCTCCAGCACGGCCTCCACATAGCCCGTGGGATCGGGGTCCAGGTCGGGGCAGCCGCCCACCACGGACGCGCCCATCTTCGCGGCGTCCCGCAGTATCGCCAGCCCGTCGGCGCCCGCGACCCCGGTGAGCACGCGCGGCATCGCGACCGTCGTGAGTTCCGCGAGCCCGCGCAGCGAGCGGCGGGCCTGGAGGACCGCGGCCAGTGCACCCAGCCCCTGGACGTCGCCCACGCGCACGTGCGCGCGCACCGCCGTCGCGCCGTGCCCGAGCTGTAGCAGGGCCGCCTCGGTGACGCGGCGCTGGACGTCCTCCGGCTCGTAGGAGACGGGGCCGTCGGGTTCGGCGGAGAGCGCGGTGTCGCCGTGGGCGTGCGGTTCGGCCGGGGCCGGGAGCAGGAGATAGCCACTGAGGTCCACGCGGGTGCCGCCCGCGCGGGCGAGGCCGGACGCGAGGCTGCCGGCCGTACCGACCGCCTCGATGCGCCCGCCGCCCAGCCGTACGTCCACGGTCCGGCCGTCGGTGAGCCGCGCGCCGCACAGGAGGAGCGCGGCGGGGTCGGGCTGGCCCGAGGAGCCTGAGGAGCCCGAGGAACCCGAGGAGTTGGACGACGACGAGGGCGGCTGCGGCTGGCTGTCGGGCATCGCGCTCCAGGAAGGTCGGTCCAGGCGTGGGACTCAAGATCACACAGAGTGAGTCGAGCCTAGGGTGGCGAGCCGCGTGGGGCGGGGAGGAGCGCAATAGTCGTACCGGAGCCGTCGGACCTGCGAGGAACGTGTCCGGCACGCGCGCGGGGGGAGCGCCGGAAGGGGCCCGCGAGGCGGCTGTGAGGGGGGCCGCGAGCCGTGCGGAACGGGCCGGGAACGGCGCCGGGAAACGGATTTGGGTGAACGGCTGCCGAGCGTGTAATGTCTTCATCGCTCGCCCCAATAGCTCAGTCGGCAGAGCGTCTCCATGGTAAGGAGAAGGTCTACGGTTCGATTCCGTATTGGGGCTCTGGTGTGAGAGGTCCCGTCGCGAGGCGGGGCTGATCTCATCAAAGCGGTGTAGCTCAGTCGGTAGAGCAAGCGGCTCATAATCGCTGTGTCACCGGTTCAAGTCCGGTCACCGCTACTGACAGTAGCCGATTGCGGGGTCGGTCCTTCGATCGGCTACTCTTTCTTGCGTTGAATCAGTCCATCCGTTCGTCTTAGGAGCACTCACGTGGCTGCCACCGACGTCCGCCCGAAGATCACGCTGGCCTGCGTGGAGTGCAAGGAGCGGAACTACATCACCAAGAAGAACCGGCGTAACAACCCGGACCGTCTTGAGATGAAGAAGCACTGCCCGCGTTGCAACGCGCACACTGCGCACCGCGAAACGCGATAATCACAGGCTCGTTCGTGAGGCCGTCCCCGGTTCGGGGGCGGCCTCACGGCGTTTCGGGAGCAGGCTTTCCCGCTAGTTTGTGGGACAGCACAGCAGACATCAGGAGGTGCCGGGCCGATGGCGCTCGACCAGTCCTTCGTGGGACGGACCTACCCGCCCACCGAGCCCTACGAGGTGGGCCGGGAGAAGATCCGTGAGTTCGCCGAGGCGGTGGGCGACACCAATCCGGTGTACACGGACCCGGAAGCCGCCAAGGCGCTCGGCTATTCCGATGTGATCGCCCCGCCCACGTTTGTCTTCTCGATCACTTTCCGGGCTGCCGGACAGGTCGTCGAGGACCCGCAGCTCGGCCTGGACTACAGCCGGGTCGTGCACGGCGACCAGAAGTTCGCCTACCGGCGCCCGGTGCGCGCCGGTGACCGGCTGAGCGTGACCTCGACCATCGAGGCCGTCAAGTCGCTCGCGGGCAACGACATCATCGACATCCGCGGAGACGTCCACGACGAGGCGGGCGAGCTCGTGGTGAGCGCGCTGACCAAACTGGTGGCCCGCGCGGCGGACGCAGCAGAAGGCGGGGCGTGAGGATCCGATGACGTCGAAGATCGCGTACGAGGACGTCGAGGTCGGCACCGAACTGCCGGCGCAGACCTTCCCCGTGACCCGCGCCACGCTGGTGCGGTACGCGGGCGCCTCCGGGGACTTCAACCCCATCCACTGGAACGAGAAGTTCGCCAAGGAGGTCGGCCTGCCGGACGTCATCGCGCACGGCATGTTCACCATGGCCGAGGCGATCCGTGTGGTCACCGACTGGACCGGCGACCCGGGCGCCGTCGTCGACTACGGCGTCCGGTTCACCAAGCCCGTCGTGGTCCCGAACGACGACCAGGGTGCCCTGATCGAGGTCAGCGGCAAGGTCGCGGCCAAGCTCGACGACAACACGGTGCGCGTCGACCTCACGGCGACCAGCGCCGGACAGAAGGTGCTCGGCATGTCCCGGGCTGTCGTACGACTGGGCTGAGGCCTTCACAGGCACGCGTGCCCGCAGGTATGCGGGCACGCAGGCCGGAGCCGCGGCGGCGCTCGCGTTTCGTGGTGCCGTGTCGGCGGTAAGGGGCGTTCTCCTTTCGGAGGCGCCCCTTACGCATTGTGACCATCGCCCGTTGTGACCTTGGCGTGCTGTGACCCCCTGCGCGAGGCGATCCTTGCGGTTGTGATCCTGCGCGTTGTGATCCCTCGCGTTGTGATCCCTCGCGTTGTGATCCTGCGCGTTGTGTCCCTGCGTTGTGGTCCCTGCGGCGGATCCGGGAGCAGGCGCGTCCCTTGACTTAGTTAGTGATTGAGTACTAACTTTCTCGCATGGTCAGGATGAGTGCCGAGGAGCGGCGTGAGAGCGTCATTCGCGCGGCGATCGCCGAGTTCTCGCAGAGGGGCTACTACGGCACCTCCACCGACGCGATCGCCAAGCGGGTCGGGGTCTCGCAGCCGTACCTCTTCCGGCTCTTCCCGGGCAAGAAAGCGATCTTCGGTGCCGCCTCGCAGCGCTGCATCGACGAGATGCGCGAGGTCTTCGAGGACGCGGCCAAGGGCTTGGAGGGCGAGGACGCCCTGCATGCCATGGGTGACGCGTACGTGCGGCTCATCCAGGAGCGGCCGGAGCGGCTCCAGATGCAGATGCAGACGTACATCGCCGTCGCCGCGGCGGAGGCGGAGGGCGAGCACGAGTTCGGTGAGATCGTGCGGGCCGGCTGGTCGCGCCTCTGGGAGACCGTGCATCTGCTCTCGGGCGCCGACGTCGACCGCACGACGACCTTCCTGGCCAAGGGGATGCTCATCAACACCTACGCGGCCATGGGGTTTCCGCCCGATCACCGGGTCTGGCAGGGGATGTACCCGGATGCCGGGACCACGGGGCGGCTGGAGAAGTGCCGTGACGAGTGAGGGGCCGGTTCGCCGTCCCGGACCCGGTTTCTCATGGCCCTGAAAATTAGTGATCAATAACTAATGAACGTTCGCAGACCACGCTCTGGGGGAGCGATGTCACAAGAGACCGCAACGCAGACCGAACGAGAGACCATACGTCGCGGCGGTGCCGTATGGGCGCTCGTCATCACCGGGGTCGCCGGGTTCATGGCGTCCCTCGACAACCTCGTCGTCACCACCGCCCTGCCGTCCATCCGCAAGGACCTCGGTGGCGCCCTGGACGACCTCGAATGGACCGTGAGCGCCTACACGCTCACGTTCGCCGTCCTGCTCATGTTCGGCGCCGCCCTCGGTGACCGGTTCGGCCGCCGCCGGCTCTTCCTCGTCGGCCTCGCCGTCTTCACCGGTGCGTCCGCCGCCGCGGCCCTGGCGCCCGGCATCGACTCCCTGATCGCCGCCCGCGCGGTCCAGGGCGTCGGCGCGGCCGTCATGATGCCGCTCACCCTCACCCTGCTGACGGCGGCCGTGCCCGAGGCCCGGCGCGGGATGGCCTACGGCATCTGGGGAGCCGTCAACGGGCTCGCGGTCGCCTCAGGGCCGCTCATCGGCGGCAGCCTCACCGAACACGTGTCCTGGCATTGGATCTTCTGGCTGAACGTCCCGCTCGGTGTCGCGGTCCTGCCGCTCGCCCGCCTCCGGCTCGCCGAGTCGTACGGCACCGGTGCCCCGCTCGACATACCCGGCACACTGCTCGCCAGCGGTGGTCTGTTCGGGATCGTCTACGGCCTGGTGCGCGGCCCCGCCGACGGCTGGACCAGCCCCATGGTGCTCACCGGGCTGTTCGCCGGCAGCGCGCTGCTCGCCGGGTTCGTACTGCACGGCAGCATCGCCAAGAACCCCATGCTGCCGATGCGGCTCTTCCGCTCCCGCGCCTTCTCCGGGATCAACACCGCCAGCCTGCTGATGTTCCTCGGCATGTTCGGCTCGATCTTCCTGCTCAGCCAGTACATGCAGGGCGTGCTCGGCTACTCGCCCACCGAGGCGGGTCTCCGGATGCTGCCCTGGACCGGCATGCCGATGATCGTCGCGCCGATCGCGGGCATCCTCTCCGACCGGATCGGCGGCCGCCCGGTCGTCGCCGCCGGGCTCTTCCTGCAGGCCGCCGGGCTCGGCTACCTGGCCTCCGTGGTCACCGCGCACGCCTCCTACAGTGCCCAGCTGCCCGGTCTGGTCATCAGCGGAGTCGGCATGGCCCTGTACTTCGCCCCGGCCGCCAACCTGGTGATGTCCGCCGTACGCCCGCAGGAACAGGGCATCGCCTCCGGCGCCAACAACGCGCTCCGCGAGGTCGGCGGAGCCCTCGGCGTCGCGGTCATGTCGTCGATCTTCTCCGCGCAGGGCGGCTACGGGAGTGCCCAGAACTTCGTGGACGGGCTGCGGCCCGCCCTGGTGACCGGTTCGGCGGCGGTCGCCGTCGCCGGGGTGGCCGCGCTGCTGATCCCCGGGCGACGCCGGGTCGCGCTGGCCGCCTCCGAGGGGGAGCCCGTGCCGGAGCCGGTGACCGTCGGCAGCTGACGGCACGCGCGCGTGGGGCCCCGTTCCGGGTGGACGGGGCCCCACGCGCGCGTGCGGCTCGGCAGGCGGCGCCGCCGGTGGCGTCTCGTAGTCTTGGGCGCGTGCAGGAACTCCACGACGCCCCCCTCGCCCCCCTCACCACCTTCCGGCTCGGCGGACCCGCCACCCGGCTGGTCACCGCGACCACTGACGCCGAGGTGATCGCCGCGGTTCGGGCCGCCGACGACAGCGGGACCCCGCTGCTCGTCATCGGCGGCGGATCGAACCTGGTCATCGGTGACAAGGGCTTCGACGGCACCGCCCTGCGCATCGCCACCACCGGCTTCGAACTGCGCGGGACGACCCTGGAGCTGGCGGCCGGCGAAGTGTGGACCGACGCCGTCGCCCGTACCGTCGAGGCCGGACTGGCCGGCGTCGAGTGCCTCGCCGGGATCCCGGGCTCGGCGGGCGCCACCCCGATCCAGAACGTGGGGGCCTACGGCCAGGAAGTGTCCTCGACCATCACCGAGGTCGTCGCGTACGACCGCAGGGCCGGTGCGGCCGTGACGCTCACCAACGAGGAGTGCGCGTTCTCGTACCGGCACAGCCGGTTCAAGGACGACCCCTCGCGGTACGTCGTGCTGCGGGTCCGCTTCGCCCTGGAGGACGCGGGCGGGCTGTCGGCGCCGCTGCGGTACGCCGAGACCGCGCGGGCGCTCGGCGTGGAGCCCGGCGACCGGGTGCCGCTGGCCGACGCCCGTGAGACCGTGCTGAAGCTGCGGGCGGGGAAGGGCATGGTGCTGGACCCCGAGGACCACGACACCTGGTCGGCGGGATCCTTCTTCACCAACCCGATCCTCACGGACGCGCAATTCGCCGACTTCCGCGCGCGCGTGCGCGAGCGGCTGGGCGACGGGGCCGAGCCCCCCGCCTACCCGGCGGGGGAGGGGCACACCAAGACCTCGGCGGCCTGGCTGATCGACAAGGCCGGGTTCGGCAAGGGATACGGCGACGGGGCGGCCCGGATCTCCACCAAGCACACGCTGGCGCTGACGAACCGGGGCGGGGCGACGACCGAGGATCTGCTGGAGCTGGCGCGGGAGGTCGTCGCGGGCGTTCGCGAGGCGTTCGGCGTGACTCTCGTCAACGAGCCGGTGACCGTCGGCGTGAGTCTTCAGGGGAGCCGGTGACCGTAGGCGTGAGTCCCCAGGGGAGGCCGGTTCAGTAGGCCACCCCCACCCCCTGCTTCACGGTGGCGTCGTCGTCGATGGTCGCCAGCATCGCGTGGGCCACGTCCGCCCGCGCGATGAAGCGGCCCTTCGGCGGGAAGCCGCCGATCACCCTGCGGTAGGTGCCGGTGAGGGGCTTGTCCTGGAGGCGGGGCGGGCGTACCGACGTCCAGTCCGTGGAACTGCGGGACAGCTCCGCCTCCATCTCGCGCAGGTCGTCGTAGACGGCCTTGAGGATCTTCGAGACCAGCGCGCGGGCCGCGCGGTCCACGAGGCCGTCGTCCGGTTCCGGGCCCACCGGCGCCGCGCTGACCACCACGAGCCGCCGCACCTCGGCCGCCTCCATCGCGGCCAGGACCGTGCGGGTCAGACGGGCGGCGACCCCAGCGTCCTTCGTGCTCCGCGGGCCCAGGCCGGACAGGACCGCGTCTCGGCCGGTGACCGCCGGGCGGACCGCCTCGGGGTCGGTGAGGTCCGCGCGAACCACCTCCAGGCCGGGGCCGGTCACGGTCAGCCGGGCCGGGTCGCGGACCACCGCGGTGACCCGGTGCCCGGACGCCAGTGCCTGACCGACGATCTCCCGGCCGATCCCACCGGTCGCGCCGAAGACAGTGAGGTTCATGACTGCTCCCGTCGTGTTCGTCCCACTGGTGGTGGGTGAGTGTTCACTCACCCATGGGTGTCTCCTAGGGTGGGTAAGTACTCACTCACCCGTCAAGTCTCCGCGTCACATCCGTCGCACCCACCGAAGGGACATGTGATCCTTGGGCGTCATGCAGCAGAAACCGGCCCGTGTCCGCATCCTCGACGCCGCACACGAGCTGATGCGCACCGTCGGACTCGCCCGTGCCACCACCAAGGAGATCGCCAGGGCGGCCGGCTGCTCCGAAGCGGCGCTGTACAAGTACTTCCCCAGCAAGGAAGAACTGTTCGTGCACGTCCTGAGCGAGCGGCTGCCGCGGCTGCTGCCGCTGCTCGGCGAGCTCACCGTCGAACCCGGCCGGGGCACCCTGGAGGACAACCTCACCCAGATCGCCCGCCAGGCCGCCCTCTTCTACGAGGAGAGCTTCCCGATCGCCGCGTCCCTGTACGCGGAGCAGCAGCTCAAACGGAAACTCGACGACCGGCTGCGCACCATCGGCGCCGGACCGCACCTGCCGATGCTGGCCCTGGCCGCCTACCTGCGTGCCGAGCAGGCGGCCGGGCGGGTCCGCCCCGACGCCGACACCTCCGCGGCCGCGTCCCTGCTGCTCGGCGCCTGCGTCCAGCGTGTCTTCGGCTACGACGCGACCCCGACCGGCGAACGCCCCCCGGTGGACGAGTTCGCCAACCGGATCGCCCGCACCCTGCTGGGCGGAATCTCCGTTGCCGAGGACCCCGTCCGCCCGGGACCCTGATGCCATGAGGCATCCCGCATGCGGCTGAGACTGCGCGAGTACCGGCCCCGCACCGGACCGCACGAACACCGGGTCGTCCAGCCCTGGCAGCCGCTGCGCCACACCTCACTGCGCGCGCCCGCGCCGATCGGCACGCTCATGGGCGACCACGACGGGCTCAACCGGCTCGCCGGGATGTTCTCCTTCGCCGCGTACTCGCGGCACACGATCGTCCATGTGCCGCTGCGCGACGTCGTGCCGCCCGACGAGGGCCAGGGGCCGCTCGTCGACCTCGTCATGGTCCACGAGACGCTCGGGCTGCGTGTCTCCCGGTGGCCCGAACTGCGCCAACGGCTGCGGCAGGGCACCCCGCTCACCGTCCGCACCGACGAGGCGCGCACCGCGCGGGACGCGGCCCTCTGGCGCGCGCGGCAGCGGCACGCCGGCCGCCGCGACGAGCTGCGGCACACGACCCGCGCGCGCACCTTCTTCCTCTTCGGCAACCGGGAGGCCTTCGCCGAGAGCGCCATGTCCCTGGCCTACGCGGCCGGCTGGGGCCCGCGCCAGAAGAACGTGACCAGCGGTCACGCGGCCCTCGTGTCGGGGCTGCGGGGGCTCGGACAGCCGCCGGGCGGCGGGCACCCGGTCGAGGTACTGGTGTGCTTCCAGGCGTACCCGCCGTACGCCCACTTCCGAAGACCCTGATCAGGACGGCGGGGCGACGAGCCAGGCGTCGATGCCCGCCAGGAGCTTCGCCTTGGTGTCCTCCGGCGCCGCCGAGCCCCGTACCGACTGCCGGGCCAGCTCCGCCAGTTCGGCGTCCGTGAAGGCGTGGTGGCGGCGCGCGATGTCGTACTGGGCGGCCAGCCGGGAGCCGAAGAGCAGTGGGTCGTCGGCGCCCAGGGCCATCGGGACACCCGCCTCGAAGAGCGTCCGCAAGGGGACGTCCTCAGCCTTCTCGTAGACGCCCAGGGCCACGTTGGAGGCCGGGCAGACCTCGCAGGTGATCTCCCGGTCCGCCAGGCGCTTGAGCAGCCGCGGGTCCTCCGCGGCCCGCACCCCGTGCCCGATCCGGGAGGCGTGCAGGTCGTCCAGGCAGTCCCGAACCGACGCCGGACCCGCCAGCTCGCCGCCGTGCGGGGCCGCCAGCAGGCCGCCCTCGCGGGCGATGTGGAACGCCCGGTCGAAGTCCCGGGCCATGCCCCGCCGCTCGTCGTTCGAGAGACCGAAGCCGACCACGCCCCGGTCCGCGTACCGCACCGCGAGCCGGGCGAGCGTGCGGGCGTCCAGAGGGTGCTTCATGCGGTTCGCGGCCACCAGGACGCGCATGCCGAGCCCGGTCTCCCGTGAGGTCGTCTCGACCGCGTCCAGGATGATCTCCAGGGCCGGGATCAGACCGCCCAGACGCGGGGCGTACGACGTCGGGTCCACCTGGATCTCCAGCCAGCCCGAGCCGTCCCTGACGTCCTCCTCGGCGGCCTCCCGCACCAGCCGCCGGATGTCCTCGGGCTCTCTCAGGCAGGAGCGCGCGGCGTCGTACAGCCGCTGGAAGCGGAACCAGCCTCGTTCGTCGGTGGCCCGCAGTCTCGGCGGCTCCCCGCTGGTCAGCGCGTCGGTCAGCGCCTCGGGGAGGCGTACGCCGTACTTGTCGGCCAGTTCCAGGACGGTTCCCGGCCGCATCGAACCGGTGAAGTGCAGATGCAGATGAGCCTTCGGCAGCTCAGAGACATCACGTACGTGCTCCATCCCAGGATCCTGCCGTACGCACCTGTCGTACCGGTAGCCGATTCCCCTTTAGTGGCCTTGCTCGCACACGGGAGCGCATCCGTGGCGTCCACGGGAGCGCATCCGTGGCGCACACGGGAGCGGGCCGCCTCCCCGCAGGGAGACGGCCCGCACGCGCGCGTGGAGGGCGGGACGGGACGTCAGTCCTTCGCCTCGGCCAGCAGCTTCTGCATCCGGCTGACGCCCTCGGCGAGGTCCTCGTCACCGAGCGCGTACGACAGCCGCAGGTAGCCGGGCGTGCCGAAGGCCTCGCCGGGTACGACCGCGACCTCGGCCTCCTCCAGGATCAGCTCGGCCAGCTCCACCGAGGAGGCCGGGCGCCGGCCGCGGATCTCCTTGCCGAGCAGGGCCTTGACCGACGGGTAGGCGTAGAAGGCACCCTCGGGCTCCGGGCAGAGGACGCCGTCGATCTCGTTGAGCATGCGGACGATGGTCTTGCGGCGCCGGTCGAAGGCCTCACGCATCTTCGCGACGGCCTCCAGGTCGCCGGAGACGGCGGCCAGGGCGGCGACCTGTGCCACGTTGGAGACGTTCGAGGTGGCGTGCGACTGGAGGTTGGTGGCCGCCTTGACGACGTCCTTGGGGCCGATGACCCAGCCCACCCGCCAGCCGGTCATCGCGTACGTCTTGGCGACGCCGTTGACGACGATGCACTTGTCGGCCAGCTCGGGCAGGATCGCCGGCAGCGAGGTGAACTTCGCGTCGCCGTAGACGAGGTGCTCGTAGATCTCGTCGGTGAGGACCCACAGGCCGTGCTCGACGGCCCAGCGGCCGATCGCCTCGGTCTCGGCCTCGCTGTAGACCGCGCCGGTCGGGTTCGACGGCGAGACGAACAGCACGACCTTCGTCTTCTCGGTGCGCGCCGCCTCCAGCTGCTCGACGGAGACCCGGTAGCCGGTGGTCTCGTCGGCGACGACCTCCACCGGGACACCGCCGGCGAGACGGATGGACTCCGGGTACGTCGTCCAGTACGGGGCGGGCACGATGACCTCGTCACCCGGGTCGAGGATCGCGGCGAAGGCCTCGTAGATGGCCTGCTTGCCGCCGTTGGTGACGAGGACCTGGGAGGCGTCGACCTCGTAGCCGGAGTCGCGCAGCGTCTTGGCGGCGATCGCGGCCTTCAGCTCGGGCAGACCGCCGGCCGGGGTGTAGCGGTGGTACTTCGGGTTCTTGCAGGCCTCGATGGCGGCCTCGACGATGTAGTCCGGAGTCGGGAAGTCGGGCTCACCGGCGCCGAAGCCGATCACCGGGCGCCCGGCGGCCTTCAGGGCCTTGGCCTTGGCGTCCACGGCGAGGGTGGCGGACTCGGAGATCGCGCCGACTCGGGCGGAGACCCGGCGCTCGGTGGGAGGGGTTGCAGCGCTCATGGGCCCATCGTTTCAGACCGGAAACCTGCCCGGCACGCCGGTTTCACAGACTGAACAGCTACGGGCCGAACCGTGAACAAGCGTACGGATCCGGCCTCCGGCCAGGACGATCTTCGGTACGGCCGCCCCGGACTGCCGCTTTCTGTTCGACGCGGCGCCACGGAGCACGTACACTCTCACCTCGTTGGCCTTCAGCAGCCGTAGTCGAGCCGGTGCACACCGAGCACCCGTCCGGATGCGGTACGTTGGGGGACACCAAAGGGTCGTAGCTCAATTGGTAGAGCACCGGTCTCCAAAACCGGCGGTTGGGGGTTCAAGTCCCTCCGGCCCTGCTACACACACCGCCAGGATGTGTGCGCATGTACGTACAAGCATTGCACCGCCGTGCAGCTCTGGAACCGGGCGCGGCACGGCCGACCCGGGATCAGGTGAGGACGAATGACGGACGCCGTGGGCTCCATCGACACGCCTGACGCCGATGAGGTGCCCGAGTCCCAGAAGAAGGCCCGCAAGGGCGGCAAGCGTGCCAAGAAGGGCCCGCTGAAGCGCCTCGCCACCTTCTACCGCCAGATCATCGCGGAACTCCGCAAGGTCGTCTGGCCGACTCGCAACCAGCTGACGTCGTACACCACCGTGGTGATCTTCTTCGTCGCCATCATGATCGCTCTGGTGACCGTGATTGACTATGGACTCAACCACGCTGCCAAGTACGTCTTCGGCTGAGCACAGAGCGAAGGGCGCCGTGGTAGCGGCGCCCGTTTTCGCATGTTCCACCCCTATGTATCCAGGAAGAAGCAGCCATCGTGTCTGACCCGAACCTGAACGACGCCGTCGAGCCCGCCGAGACCGTCGACGACGAGCTGGACATCGTCGAGGGCGCGGACGAGCAGGACGAGTTCGAGGCTGCCGAGGCCGCACTGGGGGAGCCGGCCGAGGAGACCGCGGTCCACGTCGAGGACGAGGAAGCGGAAGAGGCCGAGGCGGAAGAGACCGACGAGGACGAGGCCGCCGAGGAAGCAGCCCTCGAGGACGAGGCCGCCGAGGAAGAAGAGCCCGCCGAGCCGGTCGACCCCGTCCAGGCGCTGCGCGAGGAACTGCGCACGCTCCCCGGTGAGTGGTACGTCATCCACACCTACGCCGGCTACGAGAACCGCGTGAAGACCAACCTGGAGCAGCGCGCCGTCTCGCTGAACGTCGAGGACTACATCTTCCAGGCCGAGGTGCCGCAGGAAGAGGTCGTCCAGATCAAGAACGGCGACCGCAAGACGATCAAGCAGAACAAGCTGCCGGGTTACGTCCTCGTCCGTATGGACCTGACCAACGAGTCCTGGGGCGTCGTCCGCAACACCCCCGGTGTCACCGGCTTCGTCGGCAACGCCTACGACCCCTACCCGCTGACCCTGGACGAGATCGTCAAGATGCTCGCTCCGGAGGCCGAGGAGAAGGCGGCCCGCGAGGCCGCCGAGGCCGAGGGCAAGCCGGCGCCGCAGCGCAAGGTCGAGGTCCAGGTGCTGGACTTCGAGGTGGGCGACTCGGTCACCGTCACCGACGGTCCGTTCGCCACCCTCCAGGCCACCATCAACGAGATCAACCCCGACTCCAAGAAGGTCAAGGGCCTGGTGGAGATCTTCGGTCGCGAGACCCCGGTGGAGCTGTCCTTCGACCAGATCCAGAAGAACTAGCTTCTTCCGGACGTCACGCCCACCAGCGGGACGTAAAGCTTCCGAGCAGGTCAGGCACGTGCCTGACCTGCTCGGTTTTTGGCCGCGCATCTATACCCGTTATCGTTGTGCGGTATGCCTGCGACCGGGTGGTCCCCGGACGCGGGCAGGACCCGAAATGAAAGGACCCGGAGAGCTATGCCTCCCAAGAAGAAGAAGGTCACGGGGCTCATCAAGCTCCAGATCAACGCCGGTGCGGCGAACCCGGCCCCGCCGGTCGGTCCTGCGCTCGGCCAGCACGGCGTCAACATCATGGAGTTCTGCAAGGCCTACAACGCCGCGACCGAGTCGCAGCGTGGCTGGGTCATCCCGGTGGAGATCACGGTCTACGAGGACCGCTCGTTCACCTTCATCACCAAGACCCCGCCGGCCGCGAAGATGATCCTCAAGGCCGCTGGTGTCGAGAAGGGCTCCGGCGAGCCGCACAAGACCAAGGTCGCCAAGATCACCGAGGCGCAGGTCCGCGAGATCGCGCAGACCAAGCTCCCCGACCTGAACGCCAACGACCTGGACGCCGCGTCGAAGATCATCGCCGGCACCGCCCGCTCCATGGGCATCACGGTCGAGGGCTGAACCCCACCTTCGTAGAACCACCGTGGTAGGGCCTGCTCGGCCCGTACACCACGACTCCTTCAGAACACACAGGAGCAAGTTGTGAGCAAGCGCAGCAAGGCCCTTCGCGCTGCGGACGAGAAGATCGACCGGGAGAAGCTGTACGCCCCGCTCGAGGCCGTCCGTCTCGCCAAGGAGACCTCCACGACCAAGTTCGACGGCACCGTCGAGGTCGCCTTCCGTCTGGGTGTCGACCCGCGCAAGGCCGACCAGATGGTCCGTGGCACCGTGAACCTCCCGCACGGCACCGGCAAGACCGCCCGGGTCCTGGTCTTCGCGACCGGTGACCGTGCCGAGGCCGCGCGTGCCGCGGGCGCCGACATCGTCGGCGCCGACGAACTGATCGACGAGGTGGCGAAGGGCCGTCTGGACTTCGACGCCGTCGTCGCCACCCCGGACCTCATGGGCAAGGTCGGCCGCCTCGGCCGCGTCCTCGGCCCGCGTGGTCTGATGCCGAACCCGAAGACCGGCACCGTGACCCCGGACACCGCCAAGGCCGTGACCGAGATCAAGGGCGGCAAGATCGAGTTCCGCGTCGACAAGCACTCGAACCTGCACTTCATCATCGGCAAGACGTCCTTCGAGGACGACAAGCTGGTGGAGAACTACGGCGCCGCGCTGGAGGAGATCCTCCGTCTGAAGCCGTCCGCCGCCAAGGGTCGCTACATCAAGAAGGCCGCCATCAGCACCACGATGGGCCCCGGCATCCCGGTCGACTCGAACCGCACCCGCAACCTCCTCGTCGAGGAGGACCCGGCCGCCGTCTGAGCCACGCGCTCGGTCCGGTAGCCGCGTCAGGGACGCGCCAGCACCAGGGTGGGCCCCGCAATCCGAGAGGGTTGCGGGGCCCGTCGCGTTTCCCGGCGGCGGCCCGTCATGTCTCACGGTGGCGGGGCTGTCGTGTCTCACGGTGGCGGGGCTGTCGTATGTCACGGCGGCAAGCCTGCCGCGTCTCCCGGCGGCGGGGTCTGTCGTGTCGCACGGCGGCGGGACGGCCCGTCGGGTGTCCCCGTCCGGGTACGACGGCTCCCAGGCTGCCCCTGACCTCCCGCGCGGTGTCGGTGGGGCCCGGGTACGACGGCTTTTCGGCCGTCGCCGACTTGCCGCACGGTGTCGGTGGCCTGGGTTAGCGTCGGGGGTGCGGGACTCGTATCGGGGGGTGGGTCGGGATGACGAACAGGGGTGTGCGCCGGGTGGCCCTGGCGCTCGCGGCGGCCATGGCGCTGACCGGGCCGGCCGCCTGCACCTCCTCGGCGGACCACGGCTCCGGAAGCGGGACCGCCACCCACCGGGCCCGCTCCCTGGCGGCCCTGCGCTCCGCCGAGCGGTCCACGCACCGGGCCCGGTCGGTCAGGGTCCGCTCCACCACCACCCTGGGCTCCCTGATGTCCACCAGGGCCGAGGGCACCCTCGGCTGGCGGGAGGGCCTCACCGGCACCCTCACCATCACCTACACCGGCGGCAGCACCGCCGACCTGATGCGGAAGCTCGACTCCACCTCCATGGAGACCCGCTACCTCCCGGACGCGTACTACGCCAAGGTCGGCGCCGGATTCGCCCGGCAGCTCGGCGGCAAGCACTGGATCCGGTACCCGTACGCCTACCTCGCCACGTTCGGCAGCGGCTCCGGCGCGATGATGACGGACCTGATGCGCAACACCACCCCCAACCAGTCGGTACGGCTGCTGCTGGCCTCCGGGGACGTGCGCAAGGTCGGCGAGGAGCAGATATCCGGTGTGCCCACCGCCCACTACCGGGGCACGGTGCACCTCTCCGACCTGGCGGGCGACGGCGAGCTGCACCGGCAGCTCAGCGGGGCCGGGGTGGCCGGGGAGACCGTCGACATCTGGGTCGACGGCAAGAACCTGCTGGCCAAGAAGACCGAGAAGGCCGACACGGCGAGCGGCACGATGACCCAGACCGCGTACTACAGCGACTACGGCGTGGAGGTCAGCGCGCGGCAGCCGCCGGCCGGCGACACCGAGGACTTCAGGACGCTGCTGGGGAGACAGGGCGGCAGCGGCGCGCCCGCGTCGTGAGAGAGGCCGTGGGAGCGAACGGGGGAGCGGCCGTGGGAGCGGCCGTACGGAGCCGATTTGCTTGACAGCGCGCCGGTCCCGTACCCTCCTCGTGAAGCCAAAGACCGCTGGTCGTTGCCGGATGCTCGTCAGAGTGTGCGGTGGCCGAAGGATCCGCTGAACCGCGGACGACCCGCGCAGGTGACTGTGGAAGAGCTCCTGGAACATGCGCCCCGCGCGTGTGTGCCCGGTCGAGCTGAGCCCCGTGCGCCTGCGCCGGGGCGTTTCGTTTTCCCAGCCCCTTCCGAGCGGTCCTCATCACCCGGAAGGAGGCCGACGCTCTATGGCAAGGCCCGACAAGGCTGCCGCGGTAGCCGAGCTGACGGAGCAGTTCCGCAGCTCGAGCGCCGCCGTGCTGACCGAGTACCGGGGTCTCACCGTGGCGCAGCTCAAGACGCTGCGCCGCTCGCTCGGTGAGAACGCCCAGTACGCCGTGGTGAAGAACACGCTGACCAAGATTGCGGCCAACGAGGCCGGGATCACGACGCTCGACGACCTGTTCAACGGTCCGACGGCGGTCGCCTTCGTCACCGGTGACCCGGTGGAGTCGGCGAAGGGTCTTCGTGACTTCGCCAAGGACAACCCGAACCTCGTCATCAAGGGCGGTGTCCTTGACGGCAAGGCGCTGTCCGCCGACGAGATCAAGAAGCTCGCGGACCTCGAGTCCCGCGAGGTTCTGCTCGCCAAGCTGGCGGGCGCCCTGAAGGGCAAGCAGACGCAGGCTGCTCAGGTCTTCCAGGCGCTCCCGTCGAAGCTCGTCCGCACCGTGGACGCGCTTCGCGCCAAGCAGGACGAGCAGGGCGGTGCCGAGTAACTCGGCTCGCGAAATGACCGCCGCCTGAGGCCCAGCGCCGAGGAAAGCGGTCGTAGCGGGCCGAACGTCTACGCAGTAACGCCGCAAGGCGCACGCCCGCCAGACATGTACATACGGCACCAGCCGAATCACTGAAAGGAAAGCCATCGTGGCTCTCACCCAGGACGAACTGCTCGCCGAGTTCGAGGGCATGACCCTCATCCAGCTCTCCGAGTTCGTGAAGGCGTTCGAGGAGAAGTTCGACGTCACCGCCGCCGCCGCGGTTGCCGTCGCGGGTCCGGCCGGTCCGGCCGCCCCGGCCGAGGCCGCCGAGGAGCAGGACGAGTTCGACGTCATCCTCACCGGCGCCGGCGACAAGAAGATCCAGGTCATCAAGGTCGTGCGTGAGCTCACCTCGCTCGGCCTGAAGGAGGCCAAGGACCTCGTGGACGGCGCCCCGAAGCCCGTCCTCGAGAAGGTCGCCAAGGAGGCCGCGGAGAAGGCCGCCGAGTCCCTCAAGGGCGCCGGCGCCTCCGTCGAGGTCAAGTAACACCTCCGAGGTCGCCAAGACCTCTGTGTGCTGAAACACCCCCTCGGGGGCTGTAACGCGCAGACCGCGAAGAGCGATCATCCATCCGGGTGGTCGCTCTTCGGCGTTCCCGGGAGGCCGACCACGGTTGCCTTGCACCCGTGACGGCGGGGGGTATGGTGATCTTCGTCGTTGTCTCCGGCGCGCCGGGTTTGCGCAGCGGGGCCTTGACGAACCGCACGCAGCGCGCAATTCTCAGGACGCGTCGCCAGAACGGTCCGAATCCGAGGCATGGATCGGCGACGAAGAGGGCAGTATCAACGTGCGTTGAGGGCAGGCATGACGCAGGCGTTGACGATGAAGAGGGTCTCAGAAAATGGGGACTGGACATCAGTGTGCCAAGTGGCTACACTGACCCTTTGCGCTGCCTGTTAGCTGTCCCCTGCCCGTCACCAGGGGTCTGCCCTCACCCGAACGCCGACGACGAACCTCCTCTGAACTGGGGTTTCTGTCTCTGTGTCCCGGGAAGGGACCGGGGAGCGCGTAGTGAGTCCGAGCCCTCGGAAGGACCCCCTCTTGGCCGCCTCGCGCACTGCCTCGAACGCGAATATGAACAACGGCGCCAGCACCGCCCCGCTGCGCATCTCCTTTGCAAAGATCAAGGAGCCTCTCGAGGTTCCCAACCTGCTCGCGCTGCAGACCGAGAGCTTCGACTGGCTGCTCGGCAACACCGCCTGGCAGAGTCGGGTCGAGGAGGCTCTGGAGTCAGGTCAGGACGTCCCCACCAAGTCCGGTCTGGAGGAGATCTTCGAGGAGATCTCCCCGATCGAGGACTTCTCCGGGTCGATGTCGCTGACGTTCCGCGACCACCGCTTCGAGCCGCCGAAGAACAGCATCGACGAGTGCAAGGAGCGCGACTTCACGTACGCCGCCCCGCTCTTCGTCACGGCCGAGTTCACCAACAACGAGACCGGGGAGATCAAGTCCCAGACGGTCTTCATGGGCGACTTCCCGCTCATGACGAACAAGGGCACCTTCGTCATCAACGGCACCGAGCGTGTCGTGGTGTCGCAGCTGGTCCGTTCGCCCGGTGTCTACTTCGACTCCTCCATCGACAAGACGTCCGACAAGGACATCTTCTCGGCCAAGATCATCCCGTCCCGGGGTGCCTGGCTGGAGATGGAGATCGACAAGCGCGACATGGTCGGTGTCCGTATCGACCGCAAGCGCAAGCAGTCCGTGACCGTTCTCCTGAAGGCGCTCGGCTGGACCACCGAGCAGATCCTCGAGGAGTTCGGCGAGTACGAGTCCATGCGCGCCACCCTGGAGAAGGACCACACCCAGGGCCAGGACGACGCGCTGCTCGACATCTACCGCAAGCTGCGTCCGGGCGAGCCCCCCACGCGTGAGGCCGCGCAGACGCTGCTCGAGAACCTGTACTTCAACCCGAAGCGCTACGACCTCGCCAAGGTCGGCCGCTACAAGGTCAACAAGAAGCTGGGCGCGGACGCCCCGCTGGACGCCGGCATCCTGACCGTCGAGGACGTCATCTCGACGATCAAGTACCTGGTCAAGCTGCACGCCGGCGAGACCGAGACGACCGGTGACAGCGGTGGCACGATCGTCGTCGAGACCGACGACATCGACCACTTCGGCAACCGTCGTCTGCGCAGCGTCGGCGAGCTCATCCAGAACCAGGTCCGTACCGGCCTGGCCCGTATGGAGCGCGTCGTCCGCGAGCGCATGACCACCCAGGACGTCGAGGCGATCACGCCCCAGACCCTGATCAACATCCGGCCGGTCGTCGCCTCCATCAAGGAGTTCTTCGGCACCAGCCAGCTGTCCCAGTTCATGGACCAGAACAACCCGCTGTCGGGTCTCACCCACAAGCGCCGTCTGTCGGCTCTTGGCCCGGGTGGTCTCTCCCGTGAGCGGGCCGGCTTCGAGGTCCGTGACGTGCACCCGTCGCACTACGGCCGCATGTGCCCGATCGAGACGCCCGAAGGCCCGAACATCGGTCTGATCGGCTCGCTCGCCTCCTACGGCCGGGTCAACGCGTTCGGTTTCGTCGAGACCCCGTACCGCAAGGTCGTCGACGGCCAGGTCACCGACGAGGTGGACTACCTGACCGCCGACGAGGAGGACCGCTTCGTCATCGCGCAGGCCAACGCCGGCCTCAACGACGACATGCGCTTCTCCGAGGCCCGCGTCCTGGTCCGCCGCCGTGGCGGCGAGGTCGACTACGTCGCCGGTGACGACGTGGACTACATGGACGTCTCGCCGCGCCAGATGGTGTCGGTCGCGACCGCCATGATCCCGTTCCTCGAGCACGACGACGCCAACCGTGCCCTCATGGGCGCGAACATGATGCGCCAGGCCGTGCCGCTGATCAAGAGCGAGGCCCCGCTCGTCGGCACCGGCATGGAGTACCGCTCCGCCGTCGACGCCGGTGACGTGGTCAAGGCCGAGAAGGACGGTGTGGTCCAGGAGGTCTCCGCGGACTACATCACCACCGCCAACGACGACGGCACGTACATCACGTACCGCCTGGCCAAGTTCTCCCGGTCCAACCAGGGCACCTCGGTCAACCAGAAGGTCATCGTCAACGAGGGCGACCGCATCATCACCGGCCAGGTGCTGGCCGACGGTCCGGCCACCCAGAACGGCGAGATGGCCCTCGGCAAGAACCTGCTCGTGGCGTTCATGCCGTGGGAGGGTCACAACTACGAGGACGCGATCATCCTGTCGCAGCGCCTCGTGCAGGACGACGTCCTCTCCTCGATCCACATCGAGGAGCACGAGGTCGACGCCCGTGACACCAAGCTCGGCCCCGAGGAGATCACCCGGGACATCCCGAACGTCTCCGAGGAGGTCCTCGCCGACCTCGACGAGCGCGGCATCATCCGCATCGGCGCCGAGGTCATCGCCGGTGACATCCTCGTCGGCAAGGTCACCCCGAAGGGTGAGACCGAGCTGACGCCCGAGGAGCGCCTGCTGCGCGCGATCTTCGGTGAGAAGGCCCGTGAGGTCCGTGACACCTCGCTGAAGGTGCCGCACGGCGAGACCGGCAAGGTCATCGGTGTGCGCGTCTTCGACCGCGAGGAGGGCGACGAGCTTCCCCCCGGTGTGAACCAGCTGGTGCGCGTCTACGTCGCGCAGAAGCGCAAGATCACCGACGGTGACAAGCTCGCCGGCCGGCACGGCAACAAGGGTGTCATCTCCAAGATCCTGCCCATCGAGGACATGCCGTTCCTCGAGGACGGAACCCCGGTCGACATCATCCTCAACCCGCTCGGTGTGCCGTCCCGAATGAACCCGGGACAGGTCCTGGAGATCCACCTCGGCTGGCTCGCCAGCCGCGGCTGGGACGTCTCCGGCCTCGCCGAGGACTGGGCCCAGCGGCTCCAGGCCATCGGTGCCGACCAGGTCGCCCCGCGCACCAACGTCGCCACCCCGGTCTTCGACGGTGCCCGCGAGGACGAGCTGGCAGGTCTGCTGCAGCACACCATCCCGAACCGCGACGGCGACCGCCTGGTGCAGCCGTCCGGCAAGGCGCGGCTGTTCGACGGCCGCAGCGGTGAGCCGTTCCCGGACCCGATCTCCATCGGCTACATGTACATCCTGAAGCTGCACCACCTGGTCGACGACAAGCTGCACGCCCGTTCGACCGGCCCCTACTCGATGATCACCCAGCAGCCGCTGGGTGGTAAGGCCCAGTTCGGTGGCCAGCGGTTCGGCGAGATGGAGGTGTGGGCCCTCGAGGCCTACGGCGCCGCGTACGCCCTCCAGGAGCTGCTGACCATCAAGTCCGACGACGTCACCGGCCGCGTGAAGGTCTACGAGGCCATCGTCAAGGGCGAGAACATCCCCGAGCCCGGCATCCCCGAGTCCTTCAAGGTCCTCATCAAGGAGATGCAGTCGCTCTGCCTGAACGTGGAGGTGCTGTCCAGCGACGGTATGTCCATCGAGATGCGTGACACCGACGAGGACGTCTTCCGCGCTGCGGAGGAGCTCGGCATCGACCTGTCCCGGCGCGAGCCGAGCAGCGTCGAAGAGGTCTGACGGGAGTCCGGCGGGCCCTGAGCCATCAGGGCCCGCCGACCCCCAGGCCCCCGTTTCAGACCACAGACTCACAACCCTGAGAGGGATTGACGCATAGTGCTCGACGTCAACTTCTTCGACGAGCTCCGGATCGGCCTGGCCACCGCGGACGACATCCGTCAGTGGAGCCACGGCGAGGTCAAGAAGCCCGAGACGATCAACTACCGCACCCTCAAGCCGGAAAAGGACGGGCTCTTCTGCGAGAAGATCTTCGGTCCCACCCGGGACTGGGAGTGCTACTGCGGCAAGTACAAGCGCGTCCGCTTCAAGGGCATCATCTGTGAGCGCTGCGGCGTCGAGGTGACCCGCGCCAAGGTGCGCCGTGAGCGGATGGGCCACATCGAGCTGGCCGCGCCCGTCACGCACATCTGGTACTTCAAGGGTGTCCCGAGCCGCCTGGGCTACCTGCTGGACCTGGCGCCGAAGGACCTCGAGAAGGTCATCTACTTCGCGGCGTACATGATCACGTTCGTCGACGAGGAGCGCCGTACCCGCGACCTGCCCTCCCTGGAGGCGCACGTCTCCGTGGAGCGCCAGCAGGTCGAGAACCGCCGGGACGCCGACCTGGAGGCCCGCGCCAAGAAGCTGGAAAGCGACCTGGCCGAGCTGGAGGCCGAGGGCGCCAAGGCCGACGTGCGCCGCAAGGTGCGCGAAGGCGCCGAGCGCGAGATGAAGCAGCTGCGCGACCGTTCGCAGCGCGAGATCGACCGTCTCGACGAGGTCTGGACCCGCTTCAAGAACCTCAAGGTCCAGGACCTGGAGGGCGACGAGCTCCTCTACCGCGAGCTGCGTGACCGCTTCGGCACGTACTTCGACGGCTCGATGGGTGCCGCGGCGCTGCAGAAGCGCCTGGAGTCCTTCGACCTCGACGAGGAGGCCGAGAAGCTCCGCGAGATCATCCGCACCGGCAAGGGCCAGAAGAAGACCCGTGCGCTCAAGCGCCTGAAGGTCGTCTCCGCGTTCCTGCAGACCAGCAACAGCCCCAAGGGCATGGTGCTTGACTGCGTGCCGGTCATCCCGCCGGACCTCCGCCCGATGGTGCAGCTGGACGGTGGCCGCTTCGCGACCTCCGACCTGAACGACCTGTACCGCCGTGTGATCAACCGGAACAACCGTCTGAAGCGCCTTCTCGACCTCGGTGCCCCCGAGATCATCGTGAACAACGAGAAGCGCATGCTCCAGGAGGCCGTGGACGCCCTCTTCGACAACGGTCGTCGTGGTCGCCCGGTCACCGGTCCCGGCAACCGCCCGCTGAAGTCCCTCAGCGACATGCTGAAGGGCAAGCAGGGTCGTTTCCGTCAGAACCTGCTCGGCAAGCGAGTCGACTACTCGGCGCGTTCCGTGATCGTCGTCGGCCCGCAGCTGAAGCTGCACCAGTGCGGTCTGCCGAAGGCCATGGCGCTGGAGCTCTTCAAGCCGTTCGTGATGAAGCGCCTGGTCGACCTGAACCACGCGCAGAACATCAAGAGCGCCAAGCGGATGGTCGAGCGCGGCCGCACCGTGGTGTACGACGTCCTCGAAGAGGTCATCGCCGAGCACCCGGTGCTGCTGAACCGTGCGCCCACCCTGCACCGCCTCGGCATCCAGGCCTTCGAGCCGCAGCTGGTCGAGGGCAAGGCCATCCAGATCCACCCGCTCGTCTGCACCGCGTTCAACGCGGACTTCGACGGTGACCAGATGGCCGTGCACCTGCCGCTGTCCGCAGAGGCGCAGGCCGAGGCCCGCATCCTGATGCTGTCCTCGAACAACATCCTCAAGCCCGCCGACGGCCGTCCGGTGACGATGCCGACCCAGGACATGGTCCTCGGTCTGTTCTTCCTCACCACCGACGGCGAACTGCGTGACACCAAGGGCGAGGGCCGGTCCTTCGGCTCCACGGCCGAGGCGATCATGGCGTTCGACGCCGGCGAGCTGGCGCTGCAGTCGGCGATCGACATCCGCTTCCCGGTGGGCACCATCCCGCCGCGCGGCTGGACCCCGCCGGTCGCCGAGGAGGGCGAGCCGGAGTACCAGACCGGTGACACCTTCCGGCTGCGCACCACCCTGGGCCGCGCGCTCTTCAACGAGCTGCTGCCCGAGGACTACCCGTTCGTCGACTACTCGGTGGGCAAGAAGCAGCTCTCCGAGATCGTCAACGACCTGGCCGAGCGCTACCCCAAGGTCATCGTGGCGGCGACGCTCGACAACCTGAAGGCGGCCGGCTTCTACTGGGCGACCCGTTCCGGTGTCACCGTGGCCATCTCCGACGTCGTCGTTCCCGAGGCGAAGAAGGAGATCGTCCGCGGCTACGAGGCGCAGGACGAGAAGGTCCAGAAGCAGTACGAGCGCGGTCTGATCACCAAGGAAGAGCGCACGCAGGAGCTCATCGCGATCTGGACCAAGGCGACCAACGAGGTCGCCGAGGCGATGAACGCGAACTTCCCCAAGACCAACCCCATCTTCATGATGGTTGACTCGGGTGCCCGAGGAAACATGATGCAGATGCGGCAGATCGCCGGTATGCGTGGTCTGGTGTCGAACGCGAAGAACGAGACCATCCCGCGTCCGATCAAGGCCTCGTTCCGTGAGGGCCTGTCCGTGCTCGAGTACTTCATCTCCACGCACGGTGCCCGTAAGGGTCTCGCCGACACCGCCCTGCGTACCGCCGACTCGGGTTACCTGACCCGTCGTCTGGTGGACGTCTCGCAGGACGTCATCATCCGCGAGGAGGACTGCGGCACCGAGCGCGGCCTCAAGCTGCACATCGCGGAGGTCGGCGCGGACGGCGTGCTGCGCAAGGCCGACAACGTCGAGACCAGCGTGTACGCCCGTGCGCTGGCCGAGGACATCGTCGTCGACGGCGTGGTGCTGGCCCCGGCCAACACCGACCTCGGTGACGTCCTCATCGACGAGCTGGTGGCCCGTGGCGTCTCGGAGGTCAAGACCCGTTCGGTCCTGACCTGTGAGTCCGCCGTCGGCACCTGCGCCATGTGCTACGGCCGTTCGCTGGCCACCGGCAAGCTGGTCGACATCGGTGAGGCGGTCGGCATCATCGCCGCCCAGTCCATCGGTGAGCCCGGTACCCAGCTGACGATGCGTACCTTCCACACCGGTGGTGTGGCCGGTGACGACATCACCCAGGGTCTGCCGCGTGTCGTCGAGCTCTTCGAGGCCCGTACCCCGAAGGGTGTCGCCCCGATCTCCGAGTCGGACGGCCGTGTCCGCATCGAGGAGACCGAGAAGACCAAGAAGATCGTCATCACGCCGGACGACGGCAGCGACGAGACGGCGTTCCCGATCTCGAAGCGCGCCCGACTCCTCGTCAGCGAGGGCGAGCACGTCTCGGTGGGCCAGAAGCTCACCGTGGGTGCCACCAACCCGCACGACGTGCTGCGCATCCTGGGTCAGCGTGCCGTCCAGGTCCACCTGGTCGGCGAGGTCCAGAAGGTCTACAACTCGCAGGGTGTGTCGATCCACGACAAGCACATCGAGATCATCATCCGGCAGATGCTGCGCCGGGTGACGATCATCGAGTCCGGCGACGCCGAGCTGCTGCCCGGTGAGCTGGTCGAGCGCTCGAAGTTCGAGACCGAGAACCGGCGTGTGGTCCAGGAGGGCGGTCACCCGGCCTCCGGTCGTCCGCAGCTCATGGGTATCACCAAGGCCTCGCTGGCCACGGAGTCCTGGCTGTCGGCGGCGTCCTTCCAGGAGACGACGCGAGTCCTCACCGACGCGGCGATCAACGCCAAGTCGGACTCGCTCATCGGCCTCAAGGAGAACGTCATCATCGGTAAGCTCATCCCGGCCGGTACGGGTCTGTCCCGCTACCGCAACATCCGGGTGGAGCCGACCGAGGAGGCCAAGGCCGCGATGTACTCGGCCGTCGGCTACGACGACATCGACTACTCGCCGTTCGGCACGGGCTCCGGCCAGGCCGTGCCGCTGGAGGACTACGACTACGGTCCGTACAACCAGTAGTAGTTGGTTCTGAAGGGCGGTCACCCCGGCAAGGGGTGGCCGCCCTTCGGCGTGCCCGGACCAGCCGCGCACCGGGACCGTGCCGGCCGTCTGTGGCGGCATCCCAGTGCCGCGGGAGCCCCCGCCTGCGCCCGTTCGCGTGTCGGCCGGCTTTTGTGGTACATCAGAGGCTCTCCTGAAACCGCAGGTCACAGCCCTCGGCCCCGGTGCTCCTCCTTCTGTTTTGACCGGAGTGATTGCGCTAGGTACGCTCAGACCTTGTGCCTGGGGTGTGCCCTGATCCTCGTGCGTGCCTTCAAACCGCACCTGAGTGACGAAGTGGCCACCGCGATCCGCGCCCCCTTCTGCCGCCCGGCAGGAGTCCGCGGAATCCGACACACCCGACCGCGTGGGTCGGCGACGTTCCAGGTTAGCTTCACCATTCGGCACACAGAAACCGGAGAAGTAGTGCCTACGATCCAGCAGCTGGTCCGCAAGGGCCGGCAGGACAAGGTCGAGAAGAACAAGACGCCCGCACTCGAGGGTTCCCCTCAGCGTCGTGGCGTCTGCACGCGTGTGTTCACGACCACCCCGAAGAAGCCGAACTCGGCCCTGCGTAAGGTCGCGCGTGTGCGTCTGACCAGCGGGATCGAGGTCACCGCTTACATTCCGGGTGAGGGACACAACCTGCAGGAGCACTCCATCGTGCTCGTGCGCGGCGGCCGTGTGAAGGACCTGCCGGGTGTTCGCTACAAGATCATCCGCGGCTCGCTCGACACCCAGGGTGTCAAGAACCGCAAGCAGGCCCGCAGCCGCTACGGCGCCAAGAAGGAGAAGTAAGAATGCCTCGTAAGGGCCCCGCCCCGAAGCGCCCGGTCATCATCGACCCGGTTTACGGCTCCCCTCTGGTGACCTCCCTGATCAACAAGGTGCTGCTGAACGGCAAGCGTTCCACCGCCGAGCGCATCGTCTACGGCGCCATGGAGGGTCTGCGTGAGAAGACGGGCAACGACCCGATCATCACGCTGAAGCGCGCGCTGGAGAACATCAAGCCGACCCTCGAGGTCAAGTCCCGCCGTGTCGGTGGTGCGACGTACCAGGTGCCGATCGAGGTCAAGCCCGGTCGCGCCAACACCCTCGCGCTGCGCTGGCTCGTCGGTTACTCCCGCGCCCGTCGCGAGAAGACCATGACCGAGCGTCTGCTCAACGAGCTTCTCGACGCTTCGAACGGCCTCGGTGCGGCCGTCAAGAAGCGCGAGGACACGCACAAGATGGCCGAGTCCAACAAGGCCTTCGCGCACTACCGCTGGTAGTCGCTACCCACATCGAGACCGAGAGAAGACCGAAGCCTTATGGCTACCACTTCACTTGACCTGGCCAAGGTCCGCAACATCGGGATCATGGCCCACATCGACGCGGGCAAGACGACCACCACCGAGCGGATCCTGTTCTACACCGGTGTGTCGTACAAGATCGGTGAGGTCCACGACGGCGCTGCCACCATGGACTGGATGGAGCAGGAGCAGGAGCGTGGCATCACGATCACCTCTGCTGCCACCACCTGTCACTGGCCGCTGGAAGACGTCGACCACACCATCAACATCATCGACACCCCGGGCCACGTCGACTTCACCGTCGAGGTGGAGCGTTCGCTGCGCGTGCTCGACGGTGCCGTGACGGTGTTCGACGGCGTCGCCGGCGTGGAGCCCCAGTCCGAGACGGTGTGGCGTCAGGCGGACCGCTACGGCGTTCCGCGTATCTGCTTCGTCAACAAGCTCGACCGGACCGGTGCCGAGTTCCACCGCTGCGTCGACATGATCAGCGACCGCCTGGGCGCGCAGCCGATCGTCATGCAGCTCCCGATCGGTGCCGAGGCCGACTTCCAGGGCGTCGTGGACCTCGTCCGCATGAAGGCGCTCGTGTGGTCCGCCGAGGCCACCAAGGGCGAGATGTACGACGTCGTCGACATCCCGGCCACCCACGTCGAGGCTGCCGAGGAGTACCGCGGCAAGCTGGTCGAGACCGTGGCCGAGAACGACGACGAGATCATGGAGCTGTTCCTGGAGGGCCAGGAGCCCTCGGAGGAGCAGCTGTACGCCGCGATCCGCCGTATCACCATCGCGTCCGGCAAGTCCAAGGACACCACGGTCACCCCGGTGTTCTGCGGTACCGCGTTCAAGAACAAGGGCGTCCAGCCCCTGCTCGACGCGGTCGTGCGCTACCTGCCCTCCCCCCTGGACGTCGAGGCCATCGAGGGCCACGACGTGAAGGACCCGGAGGTCGTGGTCAAGCGCAAGCCGTCCGACGACGAGCCGCTGTCCGCGCTGGCGTTCAAGATCATGAGCGACCCGCACCTCGGCAAGCTCACCTTCGTCCGGGTCTACTCGGGCCGCCTGGAGTCCGGCACCGCCGTGCTGAACTCCGTCAAGGGCAAGAAGGAGCGCATCGGCAAGATCTACCGCATGCACGCGAACAAGCGTGAGGAGATCGAGTCGGTGGGCGCCGGCGACATCATCGCCGTCATGGGTCTGAAGCAGACCACGACCGGTGAGACGCTGTGCGACGACAAGCAGCCGGTGATCCTGGAGTCCATGGACTTCCCGGCGCCGGTCATCCAGGTCGCCATCGAGCCCAAGTCCAAGGGTGACCAGGAGAAGCTGGGTGTCGCCATCCAGCGTCTCGCGGAGGAGGACCCCTCCTTCCAGGTCCACTCGGACGAGGAGACCGGCCAGACCATCATCGGTGGTATGGGCGAGCTGCACCTCGAGGTGCTGGTCGACCGTATGCGCCGTGAGTTCAAGGTCGAGGCGAACGTCGGCAAGCCCCAGGTGGCGTACCGCGAGACGATCCGTCAGGCCGTCGAGCGCGTCGACTACACCCACAAGAAGCAGACCGGTGGTACCGGTCAGTTCGCGAAGGTGCAGATCGGCATCGAGCCGCTCGAGGGTGGCGACACGTCGTACGAGTTCGTGAACAAGGTGACCGGTGGTCGTATCCCGAAGGAGTACATCCCTTCGGTCGACGCCGGTGCGCAGGAGGCCATGCAGTTCGGCATCCTCGCCGGTTACGAGATGACCGGTGTCCGCGTGATCCTGCACGACGGTGCCTACCACGAGGTGGACTCCTCCGAGCTCGCCTTCAAGATCGCCGGTTCGCAGGCCTTCAAGGAGGCCGCGCGCAAGGCCAAGCCCGTGCTCCTCGAGCCGATGATGGCCGTCGAGGTCACCACGCCCGAGGACTACATGGGTGAGGTCATCGGCGACATCAACTCCCGCCGTGGCCAGATCCAGGCCATGGAGGAGCGGGCCGGTGCCCGCGTCGTGAAGGGCCTCGTGCCCCTCTCGGAGATGTTCGGTTACGTCGGCGACCTGCGCAGCAAGACGTCCGGCCGGGCCAGCTACTCCATGCAGTTCGACTCCTACGCCGAGGTTCCGCGGAACGTCGCCGAGGAGATCATCGCGAAGGCCAAGGGCGAGTAAGCACCGCGTTCACCGCAGTGCGCACCACGCCGTAGGCTTGACCCCGGAGCCTCACGGGTCGTTCCTCCGCATTCGTGGCGGAGCGACCCGGGGCCCGGGACCCAACAGCAAAGATCACCTGGCGCCGATTGAACCAAGGCGTACAGAACCACTCCACAGGAGGACCCCAGTGGCGAAGGCGAAGTTCGAGCGGACTAAGCCGCACGTCAACATCGGCACCATCGGTCACATCGACCACGGTAAGACGACCCTCACGGCCGCCATTACCAAGGTGCTGCACGACGCGTACCCGGACCTGAACGAGGCGACCGCGTTCGACAACATCGACAAGGCGCCCGAGGAGCGTCAGCGCGGTATCACCATCTCCATCGCGCACGTCGAGTACCAGACGGAGACCCGTCACTACGCCCACGTCGACTGCCCGGGTCACGCGGACTACATCAAGAACATGATCACCGGTGCCGCGCAGATGGACGGTGCGATCCTCGTCGTCGCCGCCACCGACGGCCCGATGCCGCAGACCAAGGAGCACGTGCTCCTGGCCCGTCAGGTCGGCGTTCCGTACATCGTCGTCGCCCTGAACAAGGCCGACATGGTGGACGACGAGGAGATCCTGGAGCTCGTCGAGCTCGAGGTCCGTGAGCTCCTCTCCGAGTACGAGTTCCCGGGCGACGACGTCCCGGTCGTCAAGGTCTCGGCGCTCAAGGCGCTCGAGGGCGACGCCGAGTGGACCCAGTCGGTCCTGGACCTCATGAACGCCGTCGACACCGCGATCCCGGAGCCGGAGCGCGACGTCGACAAGCCGTTCCTGATGCCGATCGAGGACGTCTTCACGATCACCGGTCGCGGTACGGTCGTCACCGGCCGTATCGAGCGTGGTGTCCTCAAGGTCAACGAGACCGTCGACATCATCGGCATCAAGACCGAGAAGACCACCACCACGGTCACCGGTATCGAGATGTTCCGCAAGCTGCTCGACGAGGGCCAGGCCGGTGAGAACGTCGGTCTGCTGCTCCGCGGCATCAAGCGCGAGGACGTCGAGCGCGGCCAGGTCATCATCAAGCCGGGCTCGGTCACCCCGCACACCGAGTTCGAGGCGCAGGCCTACATCCTCTCCAAGGACGAGGGTGGCCGCCACACGCCGTTCTTCAACAACTACCGTCCGCAGTTCTACTTCCGTACCACGGACGTGACCGGCGTCGTGACCCTCCCCGAGGGCACCGAGATGGTCATGCCGGGCGACAACACTGAGATGAAGGTCGAGCTCATCCAGCCCATCGCCATGGAAGAGGGCCTGAAGTTCGCCATCCGTGAGGGTGGCCGCACGGTCGGCGCCGGCCAGGTCATCAAGATCAACAAGTGATCTCGGCCCGCGAGGGCTGACCAGGCAGGTCTGAAGGGGCCCGTACGACTCCGGTCGTACGGGCCCCTTTGTCGTCGTCCGGGTTCGAAACTATTCGGCGTGTACGACCCCTGGCTCACGGGAAGCGCCCGCCCCACCATTTGTCATGCCGCTGAGCAAATTCTGACGGAGGGGTGAGGCATGTCTGTGAGCCGCAGGACGGTGCTCGGTGCGGGCGCCGCCGCCGTACCGGTGCTGTCGTCGGGGATCGCCGGGACCGTCACGGAGTCCGCGCTCCGGAACACCGACCCCGGTGCGTACATCTCCTTCACCGGTGGGGCGTTCGCCCTGGTGGGTGCCCCGGTCGTGGTGAGCGCCGACGACCACCCGGGGGTGGTCCGGGTCGCGGCCGACCTCCGCGCCGACCTCGAACGGGTGACGGGGATCCGGCCTGGTGCGACCATCGCCCCGCTCGCCGTCCTGGTCGGCACGATCGGCCGCAGCCCGCTGATCGACGGCCTGGTGGCCGCCGGCCGGCTCGACGTCTCGGAGATCCGCGGCCGCTGGGAGACCTCGCTCCAGACGGTGGTCGAGCATCCGCTGCCCGGGGTGGAGAAGGCCTTCGTCATCGCGGGCAGCGACCCGCGCGGCACGATCTTCGGGGTCTACGACGTCTCGTACGGCATCGGGATCTCCCCCTGGCACTGGTGGGACGACGTGCCCCCGGTGCGCCGGACCGGGGTGTGGGTCCTGCCCGGCAGGTTCACCCAGGGCACGCCGGCCGTGCGCTACCGGGGCTTCTTCATCAACGACGAGAACCCGGCCCTCGGGACCTGGGCCCCCGCCCACTTCGGGCCGGGCAAGGCCCCCGGCTACCCCGGCGGCTTCAACGCGGACTTCTACGCCCGGATCTTCGAGGTGCTGCTCCGGCTGAAGGGCAACTACCTCTGGCCGGCGGTGTGGGGGCGGGCGTTCGCCGAGGACGACCCGGAGAACCACCGGCGGGCCGCCGACTACGGCGTTGTCATGGGCACGTCTCACGAGGCGCCGATGATGCGCGGCATCGAGGAGTGGAACCGGCATGCCACGGGCGGCAGGGACCCCTACGGGGGCACGGGCGAGTGGTCGTACCTCCGCAACGCGGAGGCGATCCGCGCCTACTGGCGGGCGGGTGTCCGGCGGATGGTGGACGAGGGCTTCGAGGGCGTGGTCACCCTCGGCATGCGCGGCAACGGCGACACCGGGCTCCCCGACGGCGACGGCATCGAGCTGATGCGGGAGATCATCGCGGCGCAGCGGGGGATCATCGAGGAGGAGACGGGCCGGCCGGCGGCCGAGACCCCGCAGGTGTGGACCCTGTACAAGGAGGTCCAGCGCTACTGGGACCGGGGACTGCGGGCACCGGACGACGTCACCGTCGTCCTGACCGACGACAACTGGGGCAACATCCGCAAGCACCCGGCGCCCGGAGAACCCCGCGGCGGCGGATACGGCCTCTACTACCACTTCGACTACGTGGGCGCCGGCCGCAACTACAAGTGGGTCGACACCGCGAACCTCCGCAACGTCTGGGACCAGCTCCACCAGGCGCACGCCTACGGCAACCACGGGCTGTGGGTCGCGAACGTGGGCGACCTGAAGGGGAACGAACTGCCCACGGAGTTCTTCCTCACCTACGCCTGGAACCCGGAGCGCTGGGACGCCGACCGGCTGGGCGAGTGGGAACGGAGGTACGCGCGGCAGAACTTCGGCGCCGCGGTGGCGGGCGAGGCGGCCGAGGTCCTGGCCACGTACGGTCAGTTGCAGGCCCGCCGCAAACCCGAGCTGCTGAACCGCCGGATCACCCTCTCCGACACCGGCCAGGTGGTGTATGACGACCGGCAGACGCCCTTCTCCTTCGGCCACCGGGAGCTGGAGCGGGTCACGGCGGAGTGGCGGGAGCTGGACAGGCGGGCGGCGCGGATCGCCCGCCGGCTGCCCGAGGCCACCCGGGACGCGTGGTTCGAGCTGGTCGGGTACGAGGTGGCGGCCACCGCGAACCTGTACGCGCTGCGGGAGGCCGAGTTCACCAACCTGCTGTACGCCCGGCAGGGCAGAGCGGCGACGAACGACCGCGCGGCGGACGCGGAACAGGCCCTGCTCCGGGACTTCGCGCTGGCCGGCCGCTTCAACTCCGAGGTGGCGGGCGGCAAATGGCAGGGCTTCCAGACACAGCCGCACATCGACTACGGGGACGTCGACCGGTACGGCCCCAACGCGCCCTGGCAGCAGCCGGAGAAGGACAACGTGGCCCTTCCGGACGTGCTCTTCCCCGCGGTACGCCGCATCGAGGTGCCCGAGGCGGCGGGGCTGGGCGTCTGGGTGGACGGCGCGGAGGACGCGGGAGCCGGGGCGCTGCCGCCGTTCAGTCCGTATCAGACCCGGCCGCAGCAGTTCGTCGAGGTGTTCAACCGGGGCCGTACCCCCTTCGGCTACCGGGTGGAGAGTTCGGTGCCGTGGCTGGTGGTGGACCGGCCGCGGGGCCGGGTGGAGCGGCAGGTGCGGGTGGAGGTGCGGGTGGACTGGTCCCGGGCGCCGGGTGGACGGTCGTCCGGGGAGCTGACGGTGAGCGGGGCGGGGGAGTCGGTGACGGTGCGGTGCGTGGCGGAGCAGCCGTCGGCACGGGGACTGCGGGGACTGCGGGGGCTACGGGGACTGCGGGGACTGCGGGGGCTGCGGGGCTTCGTCGAGGCGGGCGGGTACGTCGCGATCGACGCGGAGCACCACGACCGTGCGGTGGGGCGGTGGCGCCGGCTGCCGGGCATCGGGCGGACCGGGGCCGGGATGACGGCGTGGCCGGTGACGGGGGGCTGGGGCGGGTCCGCGGCCGCCTGGCCCCGACTGGAGTACGAGGTGAGCCTGCTGTCGGCGGGGGAGGTGACGGTGTGGGCGTACCTGTCACCGCGCAACCCGGCGACGGCCGCCGCCGGCCTGCACTACGCGCTCTCCTTCGACGAGGACGAGCCCCAGGTGGTCGACATCACCGCGGGCGCGGACGACGGTCTGCTGAACACGGTGTGGGCGAGGAACACGTCCGACAACGTGAACCGGACGGCGACCCGGCACACCCTGACCTCCGGGACCCACCGCCTGAAGTTCTGGTCGGTGGACCCCACGGTGGTGGTGCAGCGACTGCTGATCGACACGGGCGGCCTGACCCCGACGTACCTGGGGCCGCTGGAGAGCCGGCGGCTCTAGGGGAGGCGTCGGCGGGGGGTGGGGGCTCGGAGGCCAGGGGCGGGCCGCAGCAGGGCCACCGCCCGGTCGAACGCCGAGTCGCGGTTCTTCGTGAACTCCTCGGCGGTGAAGATCGGTTCGGTGATGTCCGGCGGGATGCCGGCGCCGTCGAAGGTGCGTCCGGTGCGGGTCAGGAACTCCTCGTTCGGGAGCCAGGCCGCCATGCCGTCGGGCAGGTAGCGGACCATGATGTCCGAGAAGACGCCCTGGGTCGGCTGTCCGACGCGGACCGTGCGGCCCGGGCGGTCGATCAGGGCCTGGGTGAAGGTCTCACCGGCGCTGACGGTCGAACCGCCGGTGAGGAGGACGACCGGGCCGGTGTAGCGGGGTCCGCGGGCAGGGGTGACGCGGACCGGTTCGGGCTGGGTGTGGCGGGCCGGGTCGGCGGGGTCGTCGCGGACGCGCTTGGAGTAGGCGACGTACGGGGTGTCCGTCAGCCGTTCGGCGATGCGGATGCCGAGGGCGTCGGAGCCGCCGCCGTTGACCCGCAGGTCGATGATCAGACCGCGCAGGGAGCGGGTGCGGGCCGGGGTGAGGACGGCGTTCAGCACCCGGTCGAGTTCGGTGCGGTCGGCGGCGTACGAGTCGTCGTCCCGGTTGTATCCGTCGAAGTCGGCGATCCGCAGGTATCCGAGGTTTCCCCCGGGGAGATCCGCATAGGTGATGAGGCCGTCCGCGAAGTCCTGCCGGCCGGTGGCCCCCTTGAGGTCGCGGGCGATGACGAACCTCTTCACCCTGGCGTCGAGCTCCGGGCCCGGCAGGGTGGTCCCGGGGCGTCCCACGCCGTAGTGGCGGTCGCCGTCCTGGACGAGCACGTGCGCGTCGTGGAGCGGTTCGGTCATGCGGCTGAAGACGTCGAAGAGCGCGGCGCGGGTGGTGTCCTCGTGCACGAGCGGCCGGTAGCGGTCGCGCACGGCCTGCCAGTCGATGCCCTTGGCCGCGAAGAAGGGGTAGTTCTCCTGGAAGGACTGCCAGAAGACGTCGAAGGCCGCGCGGGGGTCGGACGAGGGCGGCCGGGTGCAGGCGGCCGGGAGCGAGCCGATCCGTGTCAGCCGCCGGTGCCCGACCGCGCTGTCGTCGTCGAGCAGGGCGTGCCCGGCGTCGGAGGTGAGCCGCAGGGTGAGGACGGCACCGTCGGACTCGTAGGTCCCTCGTCCGGCCCCGGCCGGTGAGAAGTCCCCCTTGAGGCAGCTGACGGCGGTCGTCTGGTACTCCTGCATCCCCCGTGCGTCGACGGTGACGATCGTCCCGTAACCGTCGGTGCGCCACACGCCGTCCGGGCCCGTGCCGGTTCCGGGCGCTGCCGGTGCCGTGACGGCGAGGGCGAGGGCCAGGAGAAGAGCTGCGGTCCCCACGACGTTTCGCACGATGGCGTCCTTCCACCCACACGCGACTGAGGCTTGCGCCCCTCACGTTGCCGGACGGCGAGGGTCCCGGCCATCCGGCAGACGGGGGACTCCGAGTCCGTTCCGGAGCGAGCCGCATCCGAGGCCGGTTGCGTAAGGTTTTCGGATGACTGTGCTGCGTGGCGCCTCCGTGGCCCTCCGCCCCACCGTGCGCGAGGACATCCGTCCCCTGGCCGCCATTCGGGCCACGCCTGAAGTGTGTGCACGATGGAGGGGCGGGGACGATCTCGAGGCGGACGTCGCAGCCGACCTCGAAGACCCAGACACCCGGTCCCTGACCATCGACCACCGACAGCGGATCATCGGCATGATCCAGTGGTACGCCCAGGAAGAGCCGGACTACCGGCACGCCGGCATCGACCTCTTCCTCGATCCCTCGTTGCACGGCAGGGGCCTGGGCACCGACGCCGTACGGACCCTGGCCCGCCATCTGGTCGACGTCCAGGGCTACCACCGTCTGATCATCGACCCGGCAGCCGACAACATCGCGGCGATCCGCTGTTACACCAAGGTCGGCTTCAAGCCGGTCGGCATCATGCGGCAGTACGAGCGCGGCCCGGACGGCACCTGGCACGACGGCCTCCTGATGGACCTCCTGGCCGCCGAGCTGGTGCGCTGAGCGCTCCGCGCGAGCTCTTACTCGGGCTGCTCGAAGAGCTCGACCGTGGTGGTGGCCGTGGCGGCGCGGGTCAGCCAGGTGGTGAGGGTGCCGTGGTCATCGCAGGAGGTGATGCGGTCACGGGCTTGGTTACGAAGGTGCGTGACCTGGCGCAGCTGGAGGCGAGGGCGGTCGAGCTCCAGCTCTACGACCCGCTCAATATCCACGGGTTGTTGCAGACAGCCGAATACGCGCGCGGGCTGTTCCTGATGCGTCGGCCGGCGTACAGCGGGGACGAGGTGGAGCGGTTCATCGCCGCGCGCGTGGCCCGTAAGACCGTCTTCGACCGACCCGGTCAAGGCGGGGTTCCGGGCGTACGACGGGACGCTGGAGGAACTGCTCGGCGGCGAGCCGCCGGAGCGCGGCTACTCCGCCTTGTTCCCGCCACCACCCTGCGGTTGCTGCTGACCCTCCGGCCGTACCGCGTCCTTTGCCTTCTTCGCGAGGTCGTCGTCCAGTTTCTTGAACTCGCGGACCACGGTGTCGGACATGTCGGCGAGCGAATCGATCTGTTTGGTGATGTCCTCGCGGCCGTCGTGCCAGTTGGACTCGAAGTCGTCGAGGGCGTTGTAGACCGTGCTGCTGCCGACGTCGTCCTGGTAGGACTCGAACATCTTCTTGGTGTGGTTCAGGCGTTCCTTGATGGAGCGCAGCTTGCGGCCGTAGTCCTCCAGCTCGCTCAGCGGTATCGCGAGGTCGCTCTTGCCGTTGCCCACGTGACCGTCCCCCGTTCGCGCATCTCGTAGTCTGGGCCGCACCGTATATCAGATCATCGGACGGGGGCTGCGTACACCATGGCGCGCTATATGGAGACGCTCACCATCGAGCGCGGCGGTTTCCGGATCAAGGTGCCGGAGTCGTGGTGGGAGTTCGACGTGCGGCCGGAGTCGCGGGACGACTCGATCCGGCGGATGGTGAACGAGCGCGTCGCCCAGCACCCGGAGCTGGCGCAGTACCGGGACACGTACGTCGGCTTCCTGCGCAAGTCCGCGGCGGACGCGTGGAAGTCGGGCGCGATGTACTGCGGCTGCATGGCGGAGAGCTTCGGCGGCGACACCCCGATCACCGGCTCGGTCACGGTGTCGCTGGTCGGGGGCCGGACCCGCGAGGGCGCGCCCCTCTCCAACGACCCGGCCGCCATCGCCGCCCAGCTCGCCCCCAAGGAGGCCCACCGGGAGGGCGACTCCTGGCGCAAGGTGACGACCGTCGACATCCCCGGAGTCGGCCCCGCTGCCCGGACGTACGGCATCGAGGACATCCCGATCCCCGAGGACAGCCTGGGCCGCACGATCCGCGCGGTCCTGATGCAGACGTTCATCCCGGTCCCGGGCCAGGAGGGCAAGGTCGCCCTGGTGGCGGGCAGCAGCCAGGTCCTCGACCTCGCCGAGTCCTTCTTCGACATCTTCGACGCGATCACGTCGACGTTCCGCTTCGCGGACTGAGCGACGGCCGTTGTGGACTGGGGGAGCGGCGAGGGCCTGCTGGGTCTCGACGACCCGGCGGAGTGGGACGCCGCGTTCGAGCGGGGCGAGGATCATCTCGGCACGGCGGTGATCGGGCTGGCTCTCAACTGCCCGTTGGAGGAGGCGTCCCCGCGGATCGTGAGGGCGATGAAACTCCCGGACCAGGAGCAGCGGGGTTACGCCTGCACCGCGGCGGGCACCGCGGCCCGCCGCAACGGCCGGCTGACCCCGGAGCTCTTTGCCGCACTGCGCGCCGAGGGACCGGGCGGCCCGGCCGACGACGCGATCGGCGACACACTCACCTTCGTGCCGTCCCGGGACCTGCCACCGTGGTTGAAACGCCGACGGGTCTACGTGACGGTGCGGGGCACGTTGGAGCATCGGTGGCTGCGGTGCACGGACGCGGTCGCGGACAACCGGCGGATCCTGCGTGGACGCCGCCTTCGCTGAATATTTCGGCTGAGCCGAGAGGATGCTTACGTGCCTTCGAAGACCCCTGACGAACTCATTCTGCTGGTTCAGCAGATCATGGACGCGCGCCTCCCCGAGCGGGAACATGACGCGCTGCTGGAGGAGCTGAAGCAGAGTGTCCTGCATCCCCGGGTAAGCGACTTGATCTACTACTCGGACCCGGAGCTCACGGCCGAGGAAGTGGTGGACCAGGCTCTGGCCTACCGCCCGATCGCGTTGTGAGCCTGACCCGCTGGGCTTCACCTCGAACGGCCGTTCCTTGTAAGTTCGCGTGTGCACAGGTGTGTTGACGGGGCGTACGCGACGGGGGTTGCGGGGACATGGCGGGGTACCGACCGGCGGACTGGCATCCACTCGATCTCGACAGGGACCCCACCCCCGGCGACCCGCAGCGCGTCCGCACTCTCGCCGCACAGCTGCACTCCTTCGCCGACGACGTCTCCGACGCCCTGCGTCTGGTCAAGGGCATGGCCGGCGAGGACACCCTGCTCCAGTGGGCCGGTAAATCGGCCGACGTCTTCAAGGAGCAGTTCAAGGACGTTCCGAAGAACCTGAAGAAGCTGAAGAAGTCCTACGAGATGTGCGGCGACGCCCTCGCGGACTACTGGCCCAAGCTGGAGCGGGCGCAGGCCCTGGCCGACAAGGCCCTGGCCAAGGCGAAGGAGGCGCAGTCGGACCTGGCCTCCGCCAAGTCCCGCCTGTCATCGGCCGATTCCTGGGTCACCCGAGCCACCAAGGAAGCCGACAAGTACAAGGACGACCCCACCGGCAGCAAGTCCGACGCCGACAAGCCCGACGAGGGCAAGGTCCGGGCCGCCACCCGAGATGTGCAGAGCGCCAAATCCGCCCATACCAAGGCCCAGTCGGACGTCACCTCCGCGCAGAGCGCCCTCGACGCCGCGAAGAAGATGGCCGAGGACGCGCGGAAGATGCGTGACGACGCGGCGGGTGAGGCGAAGCGGAAGATCGACGAGGCCTCCGACGCGGGGATACCCAACCGGCACTGGTGGCAGGACGTCGGCCACTGGTTCGAGGACAACTGGGACACCATCGTCACGGTCTGCAAGGTGGTCGTGGCGGTCGTCGGGATCATCGCGATGATCATCGGCGGGCCCATCCTCGGCGCGATCGTCCTCATCGCCGCGCTCGTCGTCCTCGCGGACACGCTCTACAAATACTCCAAAGGCCAAGCATCCCTATGGGATGTGGCGTTCGCGGCCATGGACTGCATACCCGGCGGCAAGGGCATCACCAGCCTCGGCAAACTCGCCAAGGGCCTCAAGGAGATGAAGAACCTCCGCGGCGGCATGAAAGCCATGAGCCTCGCCGTCCGCGGCCTAGGCAAGAGCGGGCGCAGGATGCTCGACGACGCGCTCACCGGCGGGAAGGACGCGCTCGGTCGTCTCAAGTCGCGCATCCGGGGCTGCGGCGACCCGATCGACATGGCCACCGGCTGGATGTTCCTCGCACAGTCCGACCTGAATCTGCCGGGTACCCTGCCGCTCGGCCTTTCCCGACAGGTGGCGTCCGGGTACCGGACGGGCTGGTGGTTTGGGCCATCCTGGGCCTCCACCCTGGACCAGCGGCTGGAGATCGATGCGCAGGGCGTCGTCCTCGTCACCGAGGACGGCCGACTGCTTTCGTATCCACATCCCGCCGATCCGGACACGCCAGCGTTGCCGGAGACCGGGCCCCGCTGGCCCCTCCGTCGTCTCGACGGCGGTGGCTACCGGGTGCAGGACCCCGCGTCCGGTCTGACGCGCCATTTCGGCAGGCCCACGGGAGGGTTCTGCCCTCTGCTGCGGATATCGGACCGGCACGGCAACGCGGTCTGGTTCGACTACGCCCCCGACGGGGCACCGGTCGCCGTCCGGCACACGAGTGGCTACCACGTGCGGATCACGACCGACGGCCGACGGGTGACGGCGCTCCACCTGGCGGGCGCCGCGGAGGACGGCGCTGATGCCGTGGTCATGCGGTACGGCTATACGGACGGCAATCTCACGGAGGTGTTCAACTCCTCCGGCCTGCCACTGCGCTATTCCTATGACGACAGGCTGCGCGTCACCTCGTGGACGGACACCAACGGGAGCACCTACACCTACGCGTACGACGAGCGGGACCGGTGTGTCGCGCAGGGCGGCGAAAGCGGGCACCTTGCCGCTGTCCTCGACTACGACGGCACGGACGGCGCATGGCCTGGAAAGCGCATCACGACCTACACGAGTGCGGAGGGTGCGGTCACCCGCTTCGTCGTCGACGAGCGGTACCTGA
Organism: Streptomyces arenae; assembly: GCF_022343545.1. NCBI lineage: Bacteria > Bacillati > Actinomycetota > Actinomycetes > Kitasatosporales > Streptomycetaceae > Streptomyces > Streptomyces arenae. The sequence continues at coordinate 24,950 of NZ_JAKQYH010000006.1, read as the reverse complement.
TCGAGGCAGAGATCGACGCATGCGGTGGCGTGACGGTCAACGAGTACGGAGAGGATCAGCAGTTGGTGAAGTGGACGGATGCCCTGGGGCATTCGACGCGCTTCTCCCACGGCCCCGGCGGACGTCTCACCACCCTCGCTCGTCCGGACGGAGCGACGACCCACTGGTCCTACACGGACAGGGGCCAGCTCGCGGCCGTAGTCCTGCCCGGCGGAGCATCGCTTGCGAGGGAGTACGACAGCAGGGGCAACTGCATCGCCGTCACCGACCCCCTCGGAGCCACGACGCATTACGAGTACGACGAGACAGGCGCACTGGTCGGTGTCGTCGACGCGCTGGGCGCAAGGACACGGCTGACGAACAACCGCAGCGGACTGTGCGTCGGCATAGTGGACCCGCTGGGGCACCAGGTGACGAAGGCGTACGACGCTTTCGGCCGCGTCAGCAGCGTCACGGACCCGGAGGGTCGGGTGACCAGTTACCGGTGGACACCCGAGGGAAGGCTCGCGCGGAGAGTCGGCCCGGACGGGTCGACCGAGACGTGGGAGTACGACGGAGAGGGCAACTGCACCCGTCACGTGAACGCGGGCGGCGGAGTCACGACGTACGAGTACACGCACTTCGACTTGCTGAGTGCACGTACCGACCCGAACGGAGTTCGTTACGAGTTCTCCTATTCGCCGTCCCTGAACCTGACCACGGTCACTGACCCAAGAGGGCTGACCTGGGAGTACACCTATGACGCGGCAGGTCGGCTGATCGGTGAGAAGGACTTCGACGACCGTCGGGTCCACTACGGCAGGGACGCCGCAGGCCGGCTGGTCTCCCGCACCAACCCACTTGGGCAGACCGTCCGCTACAGCTTGGACACGGTCGGGCGGACCATCGCGAAGGACGTGGCCGGCGAGGTCACCTCGTACGAGTACGACGCGGACGGCCTGCTGAGCCGGGCCCTGGGCCCGGGTTGCGACGTGATCCGGCACAGGGACGGCGCGGGACGGGTCGTCGCCGAGACGACCAACGGTCTTACGCTCTCCTTCCGTTACGACGCCCGGGGAAGGCGCACGGCACGCACCACACCGACTGGTGCGGTCGCCGAGTACACGCTCGACGCGGCGGGCCGGACCACATCACTGACCACCTCGGGCCACCGTCTCGACTTCGCCCATACCGCGGCAGGACGTGAGACATCGCGCTCGATCGGTGACTCATTGCTGCTGGAACACGACTGGGATCCGGCAGGGCGCCTGCTCGGTCAGAGGCTGTCCGCCGCAGGTGAGACCGTGGAGCAGCGCGCCTACACGTACCGCCCGGACGGCTACCTCGTGGGTGTGGAGGACACGCTTGCCGGCCCGGTCTCGATCGACCTCGACGCTGCCGGGCGTGTCACCGGGGTGCGGGCGCATGACTGGGTCGAGTCCTACGCCTACGACCAGGCCGGCAACCAGGTCGAAGCGACGTGGCCGCAGCAGGGCGCGGGCTCGGTGCGGTACGAGTCCGACGGGGCGGGCCGGGTGACCGCCAGGCGTAAGCGTCGCCTGTCCCGCAAGCCGGACGTCTGGACGTACGAGTGGGATGCCGAGGACCGGCTGACGTCCGTCACCACACCGGACGGGACGGTCTGGCGTTACGCCTACGACCCCATGGGGCGCCGGATATCGAAGACGCGGTGTGCGGCCGACGGCGTGACGCCGACCGAGGTCACGCGGTTCGTCTGGGACGGCGCGACCCTCGCCGAGCAGACCACGGTAGCCGCCGGCCGGCCGCATCCCGTCACCCTGACCTGGGACCACGACGGCCTGCACCCGCTCACACAGACGGAACGCATCACGGATGCGGCGACCCGGCAGGACGTCGACTCCCGGTTCTTCGCCATCGTCACCGATCTCGTCGGCGCTCCCACCGAACTCGTCGACGAAACCGGCGCGGTCTCGTGGCGGTCGAGGAGGACGACCTGGGGTGTCACGGCCCAGGCCGCGGAGAACACGGCGTCCACACCGCTGCGCTTCCCCGGGCAGTACCACGATCCGGAGACGGGCCTCCACTACAACTATCACCGTTACTACGACCCGGAGACCGGCCGCTACGCCTCCCAGGACCCCGTCGGCATCGAGTTCGCTTTCAATCCGGTCGCCTATGTCCACAACCCGTGGCGATGGGTGGATCCGCTCGGTCTGGGACCGTGCAACGGGGTCATCGAGCACAACGGGAACGTCCACTACCTTCCGCTGGATGCCGACGGGCGGGCGACGGGCGTCAACGCGGTCATCTCGAAGGACATGCTCGACACCGGAACTTCCGCGGCCCAGGATGTTCACCCCTCCGGATGGAGCGGGCACGGTACGAAATTCAATGAGGGACGCGGGCATCTGCTTGCGGATCGACTGGGCGGGCGGGGCGACCTGGAGGAGAACCTGGTGACTTTGACTCAGGACCCGACCAACACGCCGATCATGCGGGATCAGATCGAGCAGAAGATCTATGACGCGGTGTCGGGTGGGGAGACCGTCAGATACGAGGTTCGAGCCCACTATCCTGAGCCGGGCGACGTGGCCCCTCATAAACTTACGTTCCATGCCCGGGGGGACAAGGGGTTCACTCTCGATGAAGAACTGGAGAACCCTGCGGGTATGTTTGGATTCGGAGAAACGGAGTTGTTGTGACCGCACGAGAAGAGTTGCTGCAGCTGGTGCCGCCCCCGGCGGACGTGGTGGCGGACATCGACTGGGAGCGGGTCGAAGATGAACTGGATATCTCGCTGCCTGACGATTACAAATGGCTGGCGGAGCGATATGGGTCAGGATCCTTCGATCAGTTCATGACCATCTTGCATCCGAGTTCCCGGTTTTATCCGACGCGCCTCGTCGATGCTGCCGAACGTGCCGCCGAACTATTGGAGCAAATGCCGGAGAGTCTGCAGAAGAAAGTCCCGTACGAGATCGAATCGCTGTTGGCCGTCGGGAATACCGACAATGGCGACACGATCTACTGGATTACGGATCCAGAAGACGATCCGAACGCATGGACCGTGACGGCGAATGGGGCGCGCAACACCAAGTGGCCGCACTTCGAAGGCGGCATTGTGGAATTCCTGGTGGCGATTCTCTCCAAGGCGACTCGGATGGATGTGTTTCCCAGTGATTTCCCGCACCCGCACCCCGTCTTCACTCCGGACCCCGATCCGAGCGCCCTTCGCCGCCGATGAAAGGCGGGGCGGGGTAACCGTCCTGTCCGAAGGCGCGCACGACGAAGATGCCGTGCCCGCAGTCCCCGCAACGGACTTCCGCATATCCCGTCCTGTCGGTGCGCCGCCCCACTTCCCGGCACGTCAAGGTTTGCGAGTCGCAGTCGGGGCAGTGGGCGGCCGTCACCTCGACCTCACCGCGCAGGATCTCCCTGCCCAGCACCGACCACCTGTTGTCGTGCGCTGCGTCCACGCGCTGGCCTCCAAGAGGGAACGGCGATCCTGCCCGGAGCGAGTCTCGCAACGACAGGCGGAACCTTCAATCGGCGGCGGCGTTGGACGGCTGGTGTGTACGGCGACCGGTCGGCGCGTGGTTGATGCACACCTGGCTGCGTGACGGCGTCTGGGTGCCTTGCATCGAAGAGCTGTACGACGCAGCGGCGGCCGAACTCCCGCGGCCGTCTCATAGATCAAGCGCAGCGACACCTATGCGCTCGTCCAGCCTGTCGTGGATCACTGGAACACCACCGGCTACGACACCGGCCGCGCCACCCGGAACGACTCCTACTACGACGCCAGCGAGATGGAAGCGATGGAGAAGAGCAAGAACTCGCGCGGCGGGGCGCTGATGGACGCGCGATACCGACAGGACACGGGCGACAACTACTCCTGCCGCTGAAGACCGGGCCCGACGGCCCGCAACCGACCCCGGACCCCCGGAAGGAACCATAGATCTGCAGTCCACCGTCACCGCGTTCCCGCGGGCCACGCCGATCGACGGCCTGGAACGCGCCTGGACGTGGCGTCTGAACCCGGTGCTGAACTCCGCGGGGGCGCTGACCGGCGACGGCACCCGGCTTCTCCAGATGAACCAGGTCCGCCGGCTCGACGACGCGCTGGCGGCCGCGGTGCTCGCCTTCGCCCGCGCGCACGAGTCGGAGCTGATCGCCGAGGGGTGCTTCCTGACCTTCGTCGACGGCTTCGAGGCGCCCGGGTACGCCTTCGACTCCGTCGCGGCCACCGTTCCCGAGGTGCACGGTCACCACCGGGTGCAGAACCCGGACCTCACGCCCGTGACCACCATCGTCTTTCCCGCGTACCGGTGCGAGTTCTCCGGGCAGGAGACGCTGGAGGAGGCGGAGGCCAGGTATCACAAGATGCTGCCCACCGCGGACATCGGCCGTGGACCCGTGCCGTTCCTGAAGATGCGCTTCGACAACCCGCGTACCGGGGGAGGCAGCAACAACCCGGGGCGGGCCCTGGCCAGGCCCGAGGTCCTGCTGGCCGAGATCCCGGAACTGAGGAACGCTCCCGGCGGGTTCGTGGAGTACGAGAACCACGCCGGTGACGTACGGCGCCTGCAGTGGGACCACAACGGCACATGGGTGCTCCCGGACGCGTCCGAGAGCCGGGAGCTGGGGCTCGACGAGCTTCTGCCCCTGGTGGAGGAGAGTCTGCGCTGACCGGCACGATGCCACGCGGGGCGTCAGCGCAGGGTCGGTACCTCGCCTCCCTCGGCCCGCGTCAGGGTGACTCCGGGCAGGCCGCGCAGTCGGCGTTCCGCGAGGGCCGTGAGGTGGGCGGCGGTCGGTGGGGCGGCGCCCAGGCCGATGGCGTAGCGGACCGGGGCCGTGGTGAAGGGGCGGGGCCAGGCGTGGCAGTCGGGGGTCAGTGTCGAGAGGTCGGTGACGAGGGCCCGCATTCTGCCCCGCACCCGGCCCTCGTCCGCGTCCGGGCCCACCGTCAGGACCGCCCAGGCCGCGTGGCGGCGGTGGAGCGGGGGTGGGGCGAGGAGTTCGGCCCGGGAGTAGGGGTCCGTGGTTTCCTCCAGCAACTCCCAGGCGCGGAAGAGTTCTTGGGCCACCAGGTCACGCATGCCCGCCGTCACCTGGTCGGTGCAGGGGCGAATGGGGGCGGAAGGTGTCGTGACGGTGAGGGGGAGGAGGGGCTGAGTACGGTCGGCTGTCCTGCCCACCGGCTCCCGCCAGTCCCAGGCCGCCCACGTCGCGAAGAAGTGCCGTAGGAGATCACCGGGCGCGAGGTCGCCGGCCTCGGCCGTGGTGCGGGCGGCCAGGACGGACCAGGCCAGGCCCGGCAGGCCTCCGAACGGTGCCGAGTCCAGACCCCGGGCCCTCGCCCACGCCTTGACCTGCGTCGCCAGCCGGGCGAAGGCAGCCCTGTGCCCGCCCACCGAGGCCAGCACCGCGTCGGCGTCGCTGACCGAGCTGAGCGCGATCGCGGCCTCCTCGCCCAGCTCGGTCCGGCGCGCCACCGCCTCCGCGGGGTCCGTCGAACCCGTGGTGACCACGACCAGGTCCACGTCCAGCCCGTCGATCCGCAGCCGCAGACCGGGTACGCGGGCTCCGACCACCTCGCGGACGTCCGTCGCCTCGGGGAGAGCAGCGGTCAACCGTGTCCGTACGACGGGCAGTTCGATCGTGCCGGGCAGTACCGCCACCAGGTCGAGGTCCGCACCGGGCAGCGCGCAGCCCGTCCGCCGGGAGCCGACGACGTGGACGACACCGTCGGGGAACGCGTTCTCGATGCGGTGGGTGGTCTCCTCGGCGACCCGCGCCAGATCCCGAGCCAGGTCCCGCGCCTCCACCCGCGCCAGGTCCCGCGCCTCCGCCCGCGCCAGGTCCTGCGCCTCGACCGGCGCGGGCTCCTCCGTCCAGCGCACCTCGCCCGTTCCCAGCGTCACCGTGGCCCGCGCCCGCATGGGCTCGTCTCCGCGCCGCGAGAGCAGGGCCAGCTCGCCGACCCTGACCGGCATCGGGGCGAGCCGGCCCGCGCAGGCGTCGGCCAGGACGTTCGGGTCGGTGGTGCGGCCCAGGCTGAGGTGAGGCGTGAACCCCGGGTGGCGGCCGCCGCAGCGCGGGAAGTGGCGCAGGAGCGTGCGGTACAGGTCGGTCCAGGGCTCCTCACCCGCGGCCGCGGGGTCGAGCCAGACGGTCGCGTCGTCCCGGTGGCCGAACCACTGCACCCCCTCCAGCCGGGCGTCGAAGGGGGCGGTGGCGGCCGTCGCGAGCACCGCCGCCGCCCGCTCGAAGGCGTGTTCCGGCACGAATCCGAAGAGCAGGTTCACATGCGGGGGCCAGCGGCGGACCTGCGGGTCGTGGTCCCGGCGGATCTCCTGGAGCGGGGCCCACAGCTCCTCGGGCGGCAGCCACGCCAGCGCCGTGCGGGGCGTCGGTCCTTCGGCGAGGGACTGCGGGGCGTCCGCCTCCAAGGTGCCCACCGTGAGCTCGGCGAGGACCCCGTAGTGATCGGAGATGTACGTCCCCTCCGCCGACGGCACGTCACCGCACAGGTCGGCGCGCCGTGCCCGCAGCCCCTCACCGCGCAGCAGCACCCGGTCCAGCCGTGAGGCCCGGCCCGTCAGCGACGAGATCGCGGCCAGCGGATTGCCGCCCGGGTCGAAGGTCGGGGTGGTGTCGTCGGCGCCGTGCACCTCGCTCCACGCGTCCCGCAGGCCCAGCGTCAGCTGCGGTGTGGAGCCGCCGTCGTTGAAGTCGCCCATCAGGAGCAGATCGGCGTCCACGGCCGCCAGGCCCTCGGCGACGCGGGTGAGTTCCGCCGTGCGCCGGCCGGCGCCGTTCTCCGAGTGGTCGCTGCTCAGATGGGTCGCCGCGATGACGACCGGCCTTGAGCCCGCGTCCACGACGAGGGCGGTCACCGCCTTGTGCGGGCCCAGTTCGTGGTGCGCGGCCTCGATGACGGGCAGCCGGCTCAGGAGCAGCAGACCGCATGCGTCGACGTCCCGTCCTCGCGGGTCCGTGCCCAGCGTCCAGCCCGCCCGTACCCACTCCTCGCCCAGCAGCAGGGCGAGGAGTTCCGCCTCGACCTCCTGCAACGCGATCACGTCCACGTCCGCGTCGCGCAGGGCCCGCGACAGCAGAGGCCTGCGCCGGGCACTGTCGATGCGGTCGGCGTCGTACCGGTCCCACAGGGTGTTCCAGGTCAGTACCCGCACACCCCCGGACGCCCGCACACCCCCGGACGCCCGCACACCCCCGGACGCCCGCACACCCCCGGACGCCCGCACACCCCCGGACGCGTCCCCGCGCCGTGAGGGCGCGGGCGACCAGTCCTCGCCGTCCCATGCGTACGGCGTGCGGGCCGTGAAGAACGGTGCCCGGAGCAGCCGGGCCTCCCGCACCCGTCCCGCCTCCGTCGCGTCGATCCGGTCCACCCCCGTGGCCCGGTCCCACACCACCTCGCCGTCGGCCTCGATGAACAGCACCCGGTGCCAGGGGATCTCACCCCCGGGCACGAACACGGGCAGCGGGACCCGTTTGGGCGCGGCGCCGCGTCGGCGGACGCCGAGCACGAAGCGCGCAGGGTCGAAACGCGCGTCCCAGCGCACCCGGTGGTAGATCTCCTCGCTCGTACGCACGCCTCAGACCTCTTCCTCGACGGTTCCGCTCGCCCCGATGTACCAGGTGCGATGGGCGTCGCCGGGATACGGCGGGGCGAAGCGGCGCAGCTGGCCGGTGAGCACGTCGGGCGGCACCGGGTGCTCGCGGCGGGCGTTGCGCCGCACCAGCTCGTCCTCGTCGACCAGCAGCACGGCATGCGTGGTCAGGGCGTCGCGGCGGTGGGCGATCCCGTGCACCAGCGAGCGCTGCTGCTGGGTGAGGGACGTGGCGTCCCACACCGCGGTCCCGCCGCCGGCCAGGGCCCGGTCCAGCCGGCCGAGCCCCTCGCGGAGGACCTCGCCGTTGGCCCGCTGGTCGGCGCGTGAGCCGCGCGCCTCGCGCAGGTCGTCCAGGGAGACGTACGCGTCCACGCCGGGGAGTCCCCGTGCGAAGGTGCTCTTGCCGCTGCCGGCCGGGCCGACCGTCTGGATCAGCTTCGGGAACGTGCCGGAGCGCAGGCGCCAGGTCGCGGCGACGGCCTCGTCGGCACTGTTGATCCGGCCCAGCGCGTGAGCCTCCCGGGCCTCGGCCCGGCACCGCGCGGCCGTGTCGGCCGGCAGCCCGGCGAAGGCCTCCCGCAGCCCGAGGCTCCGCACGTCCTCGGCGTGCAGCGCCGACCACTCCACCTGCTCCCGCGCCTCGTCCGTGTCCGCGGTGGCCCGCGCCACCGCGTGCAGCAGACCCAGGTCGGCGGCGTACGACAGGCGCACCAGACCGGCCCGCCTGTCCTCGTCCGGATACGGCCGGTGCAGTGCCGGGTGCAGCCCCACGAGGTCGGCGACCCGGCGGGCGAGCGGTATGCCCGCCACCGTGGCGAGCCGCGCCGCCAGCCGCCCCCGCCGGACTCCGTGCAGCAGCGCGGCCAGGACGCCGGTCAGCAGGTCGTCCCCGGACCGCCCCGCCGGATCGAAGCGGTCGACGGCCCGCGCGTCCCCCTCGCCGGGCAGCCCCACGGACTCCGCCAGCGCCCGCGCGTCGACGGCCGCTCCCGACCGCACCGCCCACAGGGCCGCCCCGGCCCCGAGCTCGTTCTCGACGACGGCCGCGTGCATCCAGTGCGTGTCCGTCCGCACGTGTCCCGCCCGCACCCACTTGGCCACGCGCTCCCCGAACTCCTGCGCGCCGAACCCGTCCGCGACCCGGACGACGTACCCCTCCTGCCGCCCGGGATCCAGGCGCAGCGCGCGCAGCGCCCGCTCGTCGAACACGCCTCGCCACAGCACCCGGGGAACGGGAACGCCGAGTCCGCGCAGGAAGACCACCGTCCGGTCCCAGTCCAGGCAGCGGCCCTGTCCGTCCCACACCGAGAACCCGTAGAAGTAGCTCTCCAGATCGTCGTACGCGATCGAGTGCCGGGCGAACATGTTCTCCCCGCACACCCGCCACCCCGCCGGGATCGCGTGGCCGATCCGAGCCTGGAGCGCCTTGACCCAGGTGCGGGAGGGATGATGGGCCGAGTCCAGCGAACGGGCGTGCAGGCCGTCGGCGTAAAGAGTGGTGTTCTCGCCGTCGAGCTTCTCGGTCACGACGACCTTGCGGCCGCGCAGCCCGGACAGGTCGGTGACCCGGAGGTCGTCGGCGGTGGCGCCGGGCGACCAGGGCAGATGCCGGGTCCGTGGATAGTGCGTACGCATGGTGAACGTCCCCCGTGACAGCCGTCGTGCCTGCTCAGCGTAGGGGTGGGGGTTGCGGCGGGCGAGCGGATTACGGAGCCGGCCGGGACCGGCCGGGGCCGTCGGGAACGCCGCTGGGGAGGGTCCTGGTTTGACCTGCGTCACTCCGGGGGTATGCTCCCCGGCCCGATTGGCCAGCCCCCCGCCCCGTATGGCAGACTAGCGGGGTTGCTCGGTCGAGTGTTGATGCTGCGCGCCTCCCGCCGGGAGGACCGGAAGCGAGTCCCACAGTACTCGTCGTCCTAACTGCCACCACGGCAGCACTGGGGCGGACGTACGGGAATCTTTCGGGAAGTGTGGTGCGGCACCGGCCAGGCACCCGGTGGGTCTTCACCCCCGGCTTGCGGTTCCGGAAGGGCCGTGTGCATTCCCCGCAGGGATGTTCGAACAAGGGACATCTGTGTCAGCGGGAGCGCGACACGCCCGACCGCGTGGGTCGGAGGAGAAGGCAGCACGGAACCGCCGGGTTCCAGAGCGTTTAACAGAGACAGGACTACTGAGTAGCCATGGCGGGACAGAAGATCCGCATCCGGCTCAAGGCCTACGACCACGAGGTCATCGACTCCTCGGCGAAGAAGATCGTCGAGACGGTGACCCGCACTGGTGCGTCGGTCGCGGGCCCGGTGCCGCTGCCCACTGAGAAGAACGTGTACTGCGTCATCAAGTCGCCGCACAAGTACAAGGACTCGCGCGAGCACTTCGAGATGCGCACGCACAAGCGCCTGATCGACATCCTCGACCCGACGCCCAAGACCGTTGACTCTCTGATGCGACTCGACCTCCCGGCCGGTGTCGACATCGAGATCAAGCTCTGAGGGCCGGTGATCTGAGAATGGCTAAGCAGATCAAGGGCATCCTGGGCGAGAAGCTCGGCATGACGCAGGTGTGGGACGAGAACAACCGTGTTGTTCCGGTCACCGTCGTCAAGGCCGGCCCCAACGTCGTCACCCAGGTCCGTACCAACGACGTCGACGGCTACGAGTCGGTCCAGATCGCCTTCGGCGAGATCGACCCGCGCAAGGTGAACAAGCCCCTCAAGGGCCACTTCGCGAAGGCCGACGTCACCCCCCGTCGCCACCTCGTCGAGATCCGGACGGCCGACGCCGCCGAGTACACGCTCGGTCAGGAAGTCACCGCCGAGGTCTTCGAGGCCGGCGTGAAGGTCGACGTCACCGGCAAGAGCAAGGGCAAGGGCTTCGCCGGTGTCATGAAGCGTCACAACTTCAAGGGCCTCGGCGCCGGCCACGGCACCCAGCGCAAGCACCGCTCGCCCGGTTCCATCGGTGGCTGCGCCACCCCGGGCCGCGTGTTCAAGGGCCTCCGCATGGCGGGTCGCATGGGCAACGAGCGTGTCACCACCCAGAACCTGACCGTCCACGCCGTTGACGCGGAGAAGGGTCTGCTGCTCATCAAGGGCGCGGTTCCCGGTCCGAACGGCGGCCTCGTCCTGGTCCGCACCGCGGCCAAGGGGGCCTGAGGTAACCGATGAGCACTGTTGACATCCTTTCGCCTGCCGGCGAGAAGACCGGTAGCGTCGAGCTCCCCGCGGAGATCTTCGGCGTGGAGAAGGTCAGCATCCCGCTGATCCACCAGGTCGTCGTCGCGCAGAACGCGGCTGCCCGTCAGGGCACGCACAAGACCAAGACCCGTGGCGAAGTCCGCGGTGGTGGCAAGAAGCCGTACCGCCAGAAGGGCACCGGCCGCGCCCGTCAGGGCTCGACCCGCGCGCCGCAGTTCGCCGGCGGTGGCGTCGTGCACGGTCCCGTGCCGCGTGACTACTCGCAGCGGACCCCGAAGAAGATGAAGGCTGCCGCGCTGCGTCACGCCCTCACCGACCGGGCCCGCCACAACCGCATCCACGTCGTCACCGGCGTGATCGAGGGCGAGAACCCCAGCACCAAGGCCGCTCGGACGCTGTTCGGCAAGATCTCGGAGCGCAAGAACCTGCTCCTGGTCGTCGAGCGCGCCGACGAGGCCGCGTGGCTCTCCGCCCGCAACCTGCCCCAGGTCCACATCCTGGAGCCGGGCCAGCTGAACACGTACGACGTGATCGTCTCGGACGACGTGGTCTTCACCCAGGCCGCTCTCGAGTCCTTCGTCGCCGGCCCGAAGGCCAACGACACCGAAGGGACTGAGGTCTGATGGCCATCCGTCACCCCTCTATCGCCTCGAAGGCCGCCAAGGCCGCCAAGGCCGCGCGCGTCGCCAAGGCGAAGCGCCACGCCACCGAGGGCAAGAACACCGTCGAGACCCCGCTGAGCAAGTCGTACACGGACCCCCGTGACGTGCTGCTCAAGCCGGTCGTCTCGGAGAAGAGCTACGCGCTCCTCGACGAGAACAAGTACACGTTCATCGTCGACCCGAACGCCAACAAGACCCAGATCAAGCAGGCCGTCCAGGCGGTCTTCTCGGTCAAGGTCACCGGGGTCAACACCCTCAACCGCCAGGGCAAGCGCAAGCGCACCAAGACCGGGTTCGGTCAGCGCGCGGGCTCGAAGCGCGCGATCGTGACCCTCGCCGAGGGCGACCGTATCGACATCTTCGGCGGTCCGACCGCGTAAGCGGGTCGGATCGTCCGATATCGGACGAGGACTGAGAAATGGGAATCCGCAAGTACAAGCCGACTACGCCGGGCCGTCGTGGCGCCAGCGTCGCCGACTTCGTCGAGGTCACGCGGTCCACGCCGGAGAAGTCGCTGGTCCGCCCCCTGCACAGCAAGGGCGGCCGTAACAACGCCGGTCGTGTGACCGTTCGCCACCAGGGTGGCGGACACAAGCGCGCCTACCGAGTGATCGACTTCCGTCGTCACGACAAGGACGGCGTGCCGGCGAAGGTCGCGCACATCGAGTACGACCCCAACCGCACCGCGCGCATCGCGCTGCTGCACTACGCCGACGGCGAGAAGCGCTACATCCTCGCCCCGCGCAACCTGCAGCAGGGCGACACCGTGGAGAACGGTCCCGGGGCCGACATCAAGCCGGGCAACAACCTGGCCCTCCGCAACATCCCGGTCGGTACCACGATCCACGCGATCGAGCTCCGTCCCGGTGGTGGCGCCAAGTTCGCCCGCTCCGCGGGTGCCTCGGTGCAGCTGCTCGCCCGTGAGGGCGCCATGGCGACCCTCCGTATGCCGTCCGGCGAGATCCGCATGGTGGACGCGCGCTGCCGCGCCACCGTCGGTGAGGTCGGCAACGCCGAGCAGTCGAACATCAACTGGGGCAAGGCCGGCCGTAAGCGGTGGCTGGGCGTCCGCCCGACCGTCCGTGGTGTCGTGATGAACCCGGTCGACCACCCGCACGGTGGTGGTGAGGGCCGGACCTCCGGTGGTCGCCACCCTGTGTCCCCGTGGGGCAAGAAGGAAGGCCGTACTCGTTCGCCCAAGAAGGCGTCGAACAAGTACATCGTCCGCCGCCGCAAGACGAACAAGAAGCGCTAAGGACGGGTTGAGATGCCGCGTAGCTTGAAGAAGGGGCCCTTCGTCGACGACCACCTGATCAAGAAGGTGGACGCCCAGAACGAAGCCGGCACCAAGAACGTCATCAAGACCTGGTCCCGCCGCTCGATGATCGTCCCGGCCATGCTGGGTCACACCCTGGCGGTGCACAACGGCAAGACCCACATCCCGGTGTTCGTCACCGAGTCGATGGTCGGCCACAAGCTCGGCGAGTTCTCGCCGACCCGCACCTTCCGGGGCCACGTCAAGGACGACCGGAAGTCGAAGCGCCGCTAGTAGCGGATCGCATTCAGACACGTAAGTAACTGAGAGGGACAACCATGGAAGCCAGGGCCCAGGCGCGGTACATCCGCGTTACGCCCATGAAGGCCCGCCGCGTGGTGGACCTTATCCGTGGCATGGATGCCACGGAGGCTCAGGCTGTTCTGCGATTCGCTCCGCAGGCAGCCTCCGTGCCGGTCGGCAAGGTGCTCGACAGCGCCATCGCCAACGCCGCGCACAACTACGACCACACCGACGCCGACAGCCTCTTCATCTCCGAGGCGTACGTCGACGAGGGCCCGACCCTGAAGCGGTTCCGGCCGCGCGCCCAGGGCCGTGCCTACCGGATCCGCAAGCGGACCAGCCACATCACCGTGGTCGTCAGCAGCAAGGAAGGAACCCGGTAATGGGCCAGAAGGTTAACCCGCATGGGTTCCGGCTCGGTGTCACCACGGACTTCAAGTCCCGGTGGTACGCCGACAAGCTGTACAAGGACTACGTCAAGGAAGACGTCGCCATCCGTCGGATGATGACGTCCGGCATGGAGCGCGCCGGCATCTCGAAGGTGGAGATCGAGCGCACCCGTGACCGCGTGCGTGTGGACATCCACACCGCTCGTCCGGGCATCGTCATCGGCCGCCGTGGCGCCGAGGCCGACCGCATCCGCGGCGACCTCGAGAAGCTCACGGGCAAGCAGGTCCAGCTGAACATCCTCGAGGTCAAGAACCCCGAGACGGACGCTCAGCTCGTGGCCCAGGCCGTCGCCGAGCAGCTCTCCTCCCGCGTCTCCTTCCGTCGGGCCATGCGCAAGAGCATGCAGTCCGCCATGAAGGCCGGCGCCAAGGGCATCAAGATCCAGTGCGGTGGCCGCCTCGGCGGCGCCGAGATGTCCCGCTCGGAGTTCTACCGCGAGGGCCGCGTGCCCCTGCACACGCTCCGCGCGAACGTGGACTACGGCTTCTTCGAGGCCAAGACGACCTTCGGCCGCATCGGTGTGAAGGTCTGGATCTACAAGGGCGACGTCAAGAACATCGCCGAGGTCCGCGCCGAGAACGCCGCAGCCCGTGCCGGCAACCGCCCGGCCCGTGGTGGCGGCGCTGCCGACCGCCCGGCCCGTGGTGGCCGCGGTGGCGAGCGGCGCGGTCGTAAGCCGCAGCAGGCTGCCGGCGCCGAGGCCCCCAAGGCCGAGGCCCCCGCCGCCGCTCCGGCTGAGAGCACCGGAACGGAGGCCTGACCGACATGCTGATCCCCCGTAGGGTCAAGCACCGCAAGCAGCACCACCCGAAGCGCGACGGCGCTGCCAAGGGCGGTACCCAGGTTGCGTTCGGCGAGTACGGCATCCAGGCGCTCACCCCGGCGTACGTGACCAACCGTCAGATCGAGGCCGCTCGTATCGCCATGACGCGTCACATCAAGCGTGGTGGCAAGGTCTGGATCAACATCTACCCGGACCGTCCCCTCACCAAGAAGCCCGCCGAGACCCGCATGGGTTCCGGTAAGGGTTCGCCGGAGTGGTGGATCGCCAACGTCAAGCCCGGACGCGTGATGTTCGAGCTGTCGTACCCCAACGAGAAGATTGCGCGTGAGGCCCTCACTCGTGCGGCTCACAAGCTGCCGATGAAGTGCCGGATCGTCAAGCGCGAGGCAGGTGAAGCGTGATGTCGGCCGGTACCAAGGCGTCCGAGCTGCGCGAGCTGGGCAACGAGGAGCTTCTGGGCAAGCTCCGCGAGGCCAAGGAAGAGCTGTTCAACCTCCGCTTCCAGGCGGCGACGGGTCAGCTCGAGAACCACGGCCGTCTGAAGGCGGTCCGCAAGGACATCGCGCGGATCTACACCCTGATGCGCGAGCGTGAGCTGGGCATCGAAACGGTGGAGAACGCCTGATGAGCGAGAGCAACGTGACTGAGAACACCGAGACGCGCGGCAGCTTCCGCAAGACCCGTGAGGGTCTCGTCGTCAGCGACAAGATGGACAAGACCGTCGTCGTCGCCGTCGAGGACCGCGTCAAGCACGCGCTGTACGGCAAGGTCATCCGCCGTACGAACAAGCTCAAGGCGCACGACGAGCAGAACGCCGCGGGCGTCGGCGACCGTGTCCTCCTCATGGAGACCCGGCCGCTGTCCGCGACGAAGCGCTGGCGCGTCGTCGAGATCCTCGAGAAGGCCAAGTAAGTCTCCTGCGGGGCATTCCTCGCAGGACAGTTCCGCCAGGCTCGGGGCGGGTGAGCACTCACTCGCCCGCCCCGGGAACCGGCAGACAAACAGGAGATAGACGTGATCCAGCAGGAGTCGCGACTGCGCGTCGCCGACAACACTGGTGCGAAGGAGATCCTTTGCATCCGTGTGCTCGGTGGCTCCGGTCGCCGCTACGCGGGCATCGGTGACGTCATCGTCGCCACCGTCAAGGACGCGATCCCCGGTGGCAACGTGAAGAAGGGTGACGTCGTCAAGGCGGTCATCGTTCGCACCGTCAAGGAGCGCCGCCGTCCGGACGGCTCGTACATCCGCTTCGACGAGAACGCCGCCGTCATTCTGAAGAACGACGGCGACCCTCGCGGCACCCGTATCTTCGGCCCGGTCGGCCGTGAGCTGCGCGAGAAGAAGTTCATGAAGATCATCTCGCTCGCGCCGGAGGTGCTGTAAGCATGAAGATCAAGAAGGGCGACCTGGTCCAGGTCATCACCGGTAAGGACAAGGGCAAGCAGGGCAAGGTCATCGCGGCCTTCCCCCGCGAGGACCGCGTCCTGGTCGAGGGTGTCAACCGGGTCAAGAAGCACACCAAGGCCGGCCCCACCGCTCGCGGTTCGCAGGCCGGCGGCATCGTCACGACCGAGGCGCCGATCCACGTCTCCAACGTCCAGCTGGTCGTTGAGAAGGACGGCAACAAGGTCGTCACGCGTGTCGGTTACCGCTTCGACGACGAAGGCAACAAGATCCGCGTTGCCAAGCGGACGGGTGAGGACATCTGATGGCTACCACCACCACTCCGCGTCTGAAGACGAAGTACCGCGAGGAGATCGCGGGCAAGCTGCGTGACGAGTTCAAGTACGAGAACGTCATGCAGATCCCCGGCCTCGTCAAGATCGTGGTCAACATGGGTGTCGGCGACGCCGCCCGTGACTCGAAGCTGATCGAGGGCGCGATCCGCGACCTGACCACCATCACCGGGCAGAAGCCGGCCGTCACCAAGGCCCGCAAGTCCATCGCGCAGTTCAAGCTGCGTGAGGGCCAGCCGATCGGTGCCCACGTCACGCTCCGTGGCGACCGCATGTGGGAGTTCCTGGACCGCACCCTGTCGCTCGCGCTCCCGCGCATCCGCGACTTCCGTGGTCTGTCCCCCAAGCAGTTCGACGGCCGTGGCAACTACACCTTCGGTCTCACGGAGCAGGTCATGTTCCACGAGATCGACCAGGACAAGATCGACCGTACCCGGGGTATGGACATCACCGTGGTGACCACGGCGACCAACGACGCTGAGGGCCGCGCGCTCCTTCGTCACCTCGGCTTCCCGTTCAAGGAGGCGTGAGCGAGATGGCGAAGAAGGCTCTGATTGCCAAGGCTGCTCGCAAGCCCAAGTTCGGTGTGCGTGGCTACACGCGCTGCCAGCGCTGCGGCCGTCCGCACTCCGTGTACCGCAAGTTCGGCCTCTGCCGCGTGTGCCTTCGTGAGATGGCTCACCGTGGCGAGCTGCCGGGCGTGACCAAGAGCTCCTGGTAGTCCCTGCTTTCCAGGGATTCCCGAAGCTCTCGGTAAGCAATGGGCGTGTCAGGCGCCCGCCCCTTCATGGCTTAGGCTTGGAGGGTTGGGCGCCTGACGGTCGCCTTTACGACTTACTACGCCGTAGGTCCACCGCACCGCACCCGCCTCGTCTCGGATCGAGGAGAGGGATGGGCACCTGGAAACCCCGGCGAGAGAGGCCGAAGGCCAATTCATGACCATGACTGATCCGATCGCAGACATGCTTACGCGTCTGCGGAACGCGAACTCGGCATACCACGACTCCGTGACGATGCCGGCGTCCAAGATCAAGTCTCACATCGCGGAGATCCTCCAGCAGGAGGGCTTCATCACGGGCTGGAAGGTCGAGGACGCCGAGGTCGGCAAGAACCTCGTCCTGGACCTGAAGTTCGGTCCCAACCGTGAGCGCTCCATCGCGGGCATCAAGCGCATCTCCAAGCCCGGTCTCCGGGTGTACGCGAAGTCCACCAACCTGCCGAAGGTGCTCGGCGGCCTGGGCGTGGCGATCATCTCCACGTCGCACGGTCTCCTCACCGACAAGCAGGCCGGCAAGAAGGGCGTGGGTGGGGAAGTCCTCGCCTACGTCTGGTAGCAGAAGGGAACGGAGGAAACAGCTATGTCGCGTATCGGCAAGCTCCCCATCGCGGTTCCCGCCGGCGTGGACGTCACCATCGACGGCCGCACGGTGAAGGTCAAGGGCCCCAAGGGCGAGCTGACCCACACCGTCGTGGCACCGATCGACATCGCCAAGGGCGAGGACGGCACTCTCGCGGTGACCCGCCCCAACGACGAGCGTCAGAGCAAGGCCCTGCACGGCCTGTCCCGCACGCTGGTGGCGAACATGATCACCGGCGTGACCCAGGGTTACGTGAAGAAGCTCGAGATCAGCGGTGTCGGTTACCGCGTGACCGCCAAGGGTTCGAACCTCGAGTTCGCGCTCGGTTACAGCCACCCGATCCTGGTCGAGGCCCCCGAGGGCATCACCTTCAAGGTCGAGGCTCCGACCCGTTTCTCGGTCGAGGGCATCGACAAGCAGAAGGTCGGCGAGGTCGCGGCCAACATCCGCAAGCTGCGCAAGCCCGACCCGTACAAGGCCAAGGGCGTCAAGTACGAGGGCGAAGTCATCCGCCGCAAGGTCGGAAAGGCGGGTAAGTAAGCCATGGCATACGGGCAGAAGATCCTCAAGGGCGACGCCTACAAGCGCGCCGCGATCAAGCGCCGTCACATCCGGATCCGCAAGAACCTTTCCGGTACGGCGGAGCGTCCCCGTCTGGTCGTGACCCGCTCCAACCGCCACATCGTGGCGCAGGTGATCGACGACCTGAAGGGCCACACCCTGGCTTCCGCGTCCACCCTGGACGCGTCGGTCCGCGGTGGCGAGGGCGACAAGTCCGCGCAGGCCAAGCAGGTCGGCGCCCTGGTCGCCGAGCGTGCCAAGGCCGCCGGTGTCGAGGCCGTGGTGTTCGACCGTGGTGGTAACCAGTACGCCGGCCGCATCGCGGCTCTGGCGGACGCCGCCCGCGAGGCCGGGCTCAAGTTCTGAGCCGCTTGTAGCTAGCGGAAAGAGAGAGGTAATCCAATGGCTGGACCCCAGCGCCGCGGTGGCGGTGCCGGTGGCGGCGAGCGGCGGGACCGGAAGGGCCGTGACGGCGGCGCTGCTGCCGCCGAGAAGACCGCGTACGTTGAGCGCGTTGTCGCGATCAACCGCGTCGCCAAGGTTGTGAAGGGTGGTCGTCGCTTCAGCTTCACCGCGCTGGTCGTGGTGGGCGACGGTGACGGCACCGTGGGTGTCGGTTACGGCAAGGCCAAGGAGGTGCCGGCCGCCATCGCCAAGGGCGTTGAGGAGGCCAAGAAGCACTTCTTCAAGGTCCCCCGTATCCAGGGCACCATCCCGCACCCGATCCAGGGTGAGAAGGCTGCCGGCGTCGTGCTGCTCAAGCCCGCGTCCCCCGGTACCGGTGTTATCGCCGGTGGTCCGGTGCGCGCCGTGCTCGAGTGCGCCGGTATCCACGACGTGCTGTCGAAGTCGCTCGGCTCCGACAACGCGATCAACATCGTGCACGCGACCGTGGAGGCCCTGAAGGGTCTGCAGCGTCCCGAGGAGATCGCGGCCCGCCGTGGTCTGCCGCTCGAGGACGTCGCCCCCGCGGCTCTGCTCCGTGCGCGTGCCGGGGCGGGTGTGTGATCATGGCGCAGCTCAAGATCACGCAGGTCAAGTCCTACATCGGCAGCAAGCAGAACCACCGTGACACCCTGCGTTCCCTTGGTCTCAAGGGCATCAACACGCAGGTCGTCAAGGAGGACCGCCCCGAGTTCCGCGGCATGGTGCACACCGTCCGCCACCTCGTGACGGTCGAGGAGGTCGACTGATCATGGCGGAGCAGAACCCGCTCAAGATCCACAACCTCCGTCCCGCCCCGGGCGCCAAGACCGCCAAGACCCGTGTCGGTCGTGGTGAGGCGTCGAAGGGTAAGACGGCCGGTCGTGGTACCAAGGGTACGAAGGCCCGTTACCAGGTTCCGGAGCGCTTCGAGGGTGGCCAGATGCCCCTCCACATGCGTCTCCCGAAGCTGAAGGGCTTCAAGAACCCGTTCAAGACCGAGTACCAGGTCGTGAACCTCGACAAGCTGGCCGCGCTCTACCCCGAGGGTGGCGAGGTCACCGTCGAGGGTCTGGTGGCCAAGGGTGCCGTTCGCAAGAACGCGCTCGTCAAGGTCCTCGGCCAGGGTGAGGTCTCCGTGGCGCTGCAGGTGACGGTCGACGCCGTCTCCGGCTCCGCCAAGGAGAAGATCACCGCCGCCGGCGGCACCGTCACCGAGCTCGTCTGAGCTTTTCGGACGTCTCGATGACGTAAGCAACACCCGACCGGGGATACCTCACAATGGGGTATCCCCGGTTGGTCGTTCCTAGGGGGGCAGTGCGGCCGGTAAGGTGGCCAGCACTGTTCTTTTTCCCATTCGTCGAACCTCAAGACCGTCACCCTTGACGCAGTTGCGCGGGGGTCGCAGGAGGCACCGTGCTCACCGCGTTCGCCCGGGCGTTCAGGACGCCCGACCTGCGCAAGAAGCTGCTCTTCACGCTGGCCATCATCGTGGTCTACCGGGTCGGCACCCACATCCCGATCCCCGGCGTCAACTACAAAGCCGTCCAGACGTGTGTGAACGAGGCCTCCGGCAACCAGGGCCTGTTCGGTCTCGTCAACATGTTCAGCGGCGGCGCGCTGCTCCAGATCACGATCTTCGCGCTCGGCATCATGCCGTACATCACGGCCAGCATCATCCTTCAGCTGCTGACGGTGGTCATTCCGCGCCTGGAAGCCCTGAAGAAGGAGGGCCAGGCCGGTACGGCGAAGATCACCCAGTACACCCGTTACCTGACGGTGGCCCTCGCCATCCTGCAGGGCACCGGCCTCGTCGCCACCGCCCGCAGCGGCGCCCTCTTCAACGGCTGCACGGTCGCCTCCAGCATCGTTCCGGACCAGGCGATCTTCACCACCATCACGATGGTCATCTGCATGACCGCCGGTACGGCCGTCGTCATGTGGCTCGGCGAGCTGATCACCGACCGCGGTATCGGCAACGGCATGTCGATCCTGATGTTCATCTCGATCGCCGCCACCTTCCCGTCCGCGCTGTGGGCCATCAAGAAGCAGGGCACCCTGGCCGGCGGCTGGATCGAGTTCGGCACGGTGATCGCGGTCGGCCTGGTCATGGTCGCCCTGGTGGTCTTCGTCGAGCAGGCCCAGCGCCGGATCCCGGTCCAGTACGCGAAGCGTATGATCGGCCGCCGCTCCTACGGCGGTACCTCGACGTACATCCCGCTCAAGGTGAACCAGGCCGGTGTGATCCCGGTCATCTTCGCCTCGTCGCTGCTGTACATTCCCGCTCTCGTGGCGCAGTTCGCCGGTGGCAATTCGGGCTGGAAGCAGTGGATCTCCACGAACCTGACCAAGGGTGACCACCCGATTTACATCACCCTGTACTTCTTGCTCATCGTTTTCTTCGCGTTCTTCTATGTCGCTATCTCCTTCAACCCCGAGGAAGTAGCCGACAACATGAAGAAGTATGGTGGCTTCATCCCGGGCATCCGGGCTGGCCGACCGACCGCTGAGTACCTGTCGTACGTGCTCAACCGGATCACCTGGCCGGGTTCGCTGTATCTGGGCCTGATCGCTCTCGTACCGACGATGGCGTTGGTTGGCTTTGGGGCAAGCCAGAACTTCCCGTTCGGTGGCACCAGCATCCTGATCATCGTGGGTGTGGGTCTCGAGACGGTGAAGCAGATCGAGAGCCAGCTCCAGCAGCGCAATTACGAAGGGTTCCTCCGCTGATGCGAATCGTCCTCGTCGGGCCGCCTGGCGCCGGTAAGGGAACGCAAGCCGTTCGCCTTGCCAAGGAGCTGAACATCCCGCACATCTCCACGGGCGACCTGTTCCGCGCCAACATCAGCCAGCAGACGGAGCTCGGGAAACTCGCGAAGTCCTACATGGACGCCGGCAACCTCGTCCCCGACGAGGTCACCATCGCGATGGCCAAGGACCGCATGGAGCAGCCGGACGCCCAGCCCGGTTTCCTGCTGGACGGGTTCCCGCGCAACGTGTCGCAGGCCGAGGCGCTCGACGAGCTGCTGAAGAACGAGGGCATCAAGCTCGACGCGGTACTGGACCTGGAGGTCTCGGAGGACGAGGTCGTCAAGCGGATCGCGGGCCGCCGCATCTGCCGCAACGACTCGTCCCACGTCTTCCACGTCACGTACACCCCGCCGAAGGTCGAGGGCGTGTGTGACGTCTGCGGCGGCGAGCTCTACCAGCGCGACGACGACTCCGAGGACACCGTCCGCACGCGGCTGGAGGTCTACCACACGCAGACCGAGCCCATCATCGACTACTACAAGGCGCAGGGGCTGGTCCGCACCATCTCCTCGCTGGGGCCGGTGGACGAGGTCACGACGCGGGCGCTGCACGCGCTCAAGCGTGACGAGGACGACGAGAAGAAGTAGTTCCACGGCGGTTCCGGCCGCGGTGCCCCCTCGGGTGCCGCGGCCGTACTGTTGTGTACGTATTCGGTTGACGTTGACGTGAGTGACGGAGAGCGCAGGCCACCCATGGTGCAGATCAAGAGCCCCGAGCAGATCGCCAAGATGCGGGCGGCGGGCCTGGTCGTCGCCGCCATCCACGCGGCCACCCGCGAGGCGGCGGTCCCCGGCGCCAGCACCCGGGACCTGGACGAGGTGGCCCGCAAGGTCCTCGCCGAGCACGGCGCGAAGTCGAACTTCCTCGGGTACGGCGGTTTCCCCGCCACCATCTGCACGTCCGTCAACGACGTGGTCGTCCACGGCATCCCTTCGGAGGACGTCGTTCTCAAGGACGGCGACATCATCTCCATCGACTGCGGCGCGATCGTCGACGGCTGGCACGGCGACGCCGCGTACACGGCGTTCGTGGGATCCGGCCACGCTCCGGAGCTGATCGAGCTCTCCCGGGTGACCGAGGAGTCGATGTGGGCCGGCATCGCGGCGATGAAGCAGGGCAACCGCCTGGTGGACGTGTCCCGGGCCATCGAGACGTACATCCGCCGGCAGCCGAAGCCGGGCGGCGGCAAGTACGGGATCATCGAGGACTACGGCGGCCACGGCATCGGCACCGAGATGCACATGGACCCGCACCTGCTGAACTACGTCGACCGGCGGCGCGGCAAGGGGCCGAAGCTGGTGCCCGGGTTCTGCCTGGCCATCGAGCCGATGGTGTCGCTGGGGACGCCGCGGACGGAGGTCCTGTCGGACGACTGGACCGTGATCACCACGGACGGTACGTGGTCGTCGCACTGGGAGCACAGTGTTGCGCTGACCGAAGAGGGGCCGTTGGTGCTCACGTCTCCCGACGGCGGCAAGGCGAAGCTGGCGGAGCACGGCATCGTTGCCGCTCCGGATCCGTTGGGCTGAGTTCGCCTATTGGGCAGCCGCGATCTGCGGTTTCGCGGCTGCGGGCGCGTCATGGCTTGTCGCGCAGTTCCCCGCGCCCCTGACGGGGCGCTTCACATTCCGGCGCTTAATGATCTGCTCCCCTGGGCAGGATTTCTCGATTCGTCTTTCCGGGTGCGCTGACGTAGACTGCCTCGTCGGCTCTCGTGCACCCGCATGTCCGCATGCGCCCGTAAGGGACAGTGCGAGAGTCGATCAAGGTAGTCGATTCGAAGGGCGAAGCGTGGCCAAGAAGCAAGGTGCCATCGAGATCGAGGGCACTGTCGTCGAGTCTCTTCCGAACGCCATGTTCAAGGTCGAGCTCCAGAACGGCCACCAGGTCCTGGCACACATCAGCGGCAAGATGCGTATGCACTACATCCGCATCCTCCCTGACGACCGGGTCGTGGTGGAGCTGTCTCCGTACGACCTGACGCGTGGCCGGATCGTCTACCGCTACAAGTAGATCTTGCCCGCACCCCGGATCCTTGCGGGGTGATGGCACTGACCCGGAGAACCTCACCATGAAGGTCAAGCCGAGCGTCAAGAAGATCTGCGACAAGTGCAGGGTGATCCGCCGTCACGGTCGGGTCATGGTCATCTGCGAGAACCCGCGCCACAAGCAGCGCCAGGGCTGACGCACGACCGATCCCTCTGCACCCGCAGAGATTCGCGCGACGCAAGCTGAATTTGTTCATACGCAGAATCCAGGCACCGAAGGTGTCTGACACCCCCGGCTCGGAGGCCGGGGACCCAGTTCGTACCTGGTACGGCGGCTGGGAGCCGGTTCTGCGGAAGACCTCCGAAGATCACCAGGAGCCATTGAATGGCACGCGTTTCCGGTGTTGACATCCCGCGCGAAAAGCGCGTGGAGGTCGCCCTCACCTACGTGTTCGGCATCGGCCGGACACTCTCCCAGCTGACGCTGGCCGAGACCGGCATCGACCCCAACACCCGCGTTCGCGACCTGACCGAAGAGCAGCTGGTCGCCATCCGCGAGTACGTCGACAACAACATCAAGACCGAGGGTGACCTCCGTCGCGAGATCCAGGCCGACATCCGCCGCAAGGTCGAGATCGGCTGCTACCAGGGTCTGCGTCACCGCCGTGGGCTGCCCGTCCGCGGTCAGCGCACCAGCACCAACGCCCGCACCCGCAAGGGCCCGCGTCGCGCCATCGCCGGCAAGAAGAAGCCGGGCAAGAAGTAGTCCTCAGCGGACAACGCTTCATCAGCGGTCTTCGCTGTAGGACCGACCACCTCCCCGTAGGAGTTTGTAGATGCCCCCCAAGGGTCGTCAGGGCGCTGCCAAGAAGGTGCGCCGCAAGGAAAAGAAGAACGTCGCTCACGGCCACGCGCACATCAAGAGCACGTTCAACAACACGATCGTCTCCATCACGGACCCGTCCGGCAACGTGATCTCCTGGGCCTCCGCCGGCCACGTCGGCTTCAAGGGCTCCCGGAAGTCCACGCCGTTCGCCGCGCAGATGGCCGCCGAGTCGGCTGCCCGCCGCGCTCAGGAGCACGGCATGCGCAAGGTCGACGTGTTCGTGAAGGGCCCGGGTTCCGGTCGTGAGACCGCGATCCGTTCCCTGCAGGCCACGGGCCTCGAGGTCGGCTCCATCCAGGACGTCACCCCGACCCCGCACAACGGCTGCCGTCCGCCGAAGCGCCGCCGCGTCTGACGTCGCTTCGCAGGGTCGCCCGGGCGGTACGGCTCCGTAAGGGGCGTACCGCCCGTACCCTTGCAGTACCCGCACTCTCACGGGTGCGGCCTCCGTCGGGCGTCAAATAGCGGGCGTCCACGAAAGAAGGATCTGATCCACACATGCTGATCGCTCAGCGTCCCTCGTTGACCGAAGAGGTCGTCGACGAGTTCCGGTCCCGGTTCGTGATCGAGCCGCTGGAGCCGGGCTTCGGCTACACCCTCGGCAACTCCCTGCGCCGTACCCTGCTGTCCTCGATTCCCGGGGCGGCTGTCACGTCGATCCGGATCGACGGTGTCCTGCACGAGTTCACGACCGTGCCGGGCGTCAAGGACGACGTCACCGACCTGATCCTGAACATCAAGCAGCTGGTCGTCTCCTCGGAGCACGACGAGCCGGTCGTGATGTACCTGCGCAAGCAGGGGCCGGGTCTGGTCACCGCCGCCGACATCGCGCCGCCGGCGGGTGTCGAGGTGCACAACCCCGATCTGGTCCTGGCCACGCTGAACGGCAAGAACCCCGATCTGGTCCTGGCCACGCTGAACGGCAAGGGCAAGCTGGAG